>DASSGT010000409.1:0-8422 GCA_035693345.1 Puia sp.
GCCCCGACCAAAATCTCATTACACTGGATGATGCGATTGTCTACAACACGGGTCATTTATTTGGATTCTTTTCCATATTCAACTCAGATGCCATCAAGAATACAACGCTTATCAAAGGCAGTATGCCTGCTCAATACGGTGGAAGATTGTCTTCAGTGCTTGATATCTCCATGAAAGAAGGAAATATGAACAAATATGAAGTGGATGGCGGGCTCGGGTTGCTTGCGTCCAGACTATCCATCCAGGGACCTCTGATAAAACAAAAGGCCTCCTTTATTGTCTCCTACAGGCGAACCTATCTGGATTTGCTGGTCAGTCCTTTTGTTCCGAGGTCAAGCAGCTACTATGGTTCCGGTTATTATTTTTATGATCTCAACGTGAAAATGAATTACCAGTTCTCTGAAAAGGACCGCATTTATCTGAGCGGATATTTTGGAAGAGATGTATTTGATTTTAACAATTCCCGCCGGTCATTCAGAACAGATATTCCCTGGGGGAATGCTACAGCCACTCTACGATGGAACCATGTTTTCAACAGAAGATTATTTTCCAATACCACTTTGCTATATAATGATTATAAGTTCGCATTCAATGGGGCCCAGGATAATTTTGCACTAAGTCTTTCTTCGGGAATCCATGATCTCTCAGCAAAAACTGACTTCGATTATTTTGTGAACCCAAAGAATAAAGTCCGATTTGGTGCATTATATACTTATCACACATTTACCCCAAATATTCTGAACGGGCACCAGGATTCAATTGTATTCACGCCCAACAACTCGAATATCAAATATGCGCGCGAGGGAGCAATATATCTGCAGGACGACTGGCAGGCCAGCGAAAAAATAGACATCAGCGCCGGTATTCGCTGGAGTGCTTTCGACCAGGTGGGACCTTATACCATTTACCAAACAGACGCTGATGGAAATAAAACAGATAGCACTCATTTCAGCAAGGGTCAGAATGTAAAAACATACGGAGGTCCGGAACCCAGATTTACCATTCGTTATGCCCTGAATGATCAGACTTCTGTGAAAGGATCGGTGTCGAGAAATCTTCAGTATATACATCTTGTAAGCAATGCCGGCACCACGCTTCCAACAGATCTTTGGGTACCCAGTACTTACATAGTTGCGCCGCAGATTAGCTGGCTCTATTCTGCAGGCCTTTTTAAGAATTTCAATAACAATATGTTTGAATCATCGGTTGAGATCTATTATAAACAAATGCAGAACCAGATTGAGTATAAGGAAGGATATACGCCTTCTCTGAGTGATCCGGAAAATTCATTTGTATTTGGAAAGGGTTGGAGTTATGGAGCAGAATTTTTTGTGAACAAACAAAAAGGTCGTTGGACAGGATGGATCGGTTATACGTTGTCATGGACCTGGAGACAGTTCCCTGCACTGAACAACGGACAAAAATATCCGGCAAAATATGACCGGCGTAACGACCTTTCAGTTGTCAGCACTTACGATCTGAACAAGCACTGGAAACTTTCCGCGGTATTTGTTTTCGCGAGCGGCAACGCCACATCATATCCGGAAAAATTCTATGTTGTGGAAGGCACACTTACGCAGGATTTCAGCCGGATAAATCAATATCGTTTACCTCCCTATAACCGTCTGGATCTGGCGGCTATTTATACCCCAACGCATAAAGTAAATAAAAAACTCTATAGCAGCTGGGTATTCAGTATTTATAATGTTTATAACCGGTTAAATCCTTACTTTATCTACTTTGATCAAACGGGAAATCCCTTCGACGGAACGCTGCAGGTGCAGGCAAAAAAAGTTTCACTTTTCCCGATTCTCCCTTCTGTGACCTGGAATTTTCATTTTTAAATTTTCCGTTTATATAATAAATGTCTTCGGAAACTAAGTCACTTAATAAATTTGCGCCTATTTAAAAATTACACATGAGAAAAGGAATCATCTTCCCGTTCCTGATATTGGCGAGCGGTGTTTTTGCGCAAAATGAAAATCCCGACACATCCATGATGTCGAAAATACGGGATGAGGGAATGAATCATTCACAGGTGATGGAAATCGTTTTCAATCTGACGGATGCCAATGGTCCGCGTCTGATGCAATCGCCCGGATATTTTAAGGCAGCCAACTGGGCAAAAAATAAATTAGCTTCCTGGGGACTTGTCAATGCAAATCTGGAAGCATGGGGAAACTATGGAAAAGGCTGGGAACTGGAAAAATATTATCTGGCGATGACCAGCCCGTATTATAAACCGCTCATCGGATTCCCGAAGACTTTTTCAAATGGCACCAACGGAGTTGTTCATGCGCAGGTTTTCCTGTTGGAGGCAAAAGATTCCAGTGAATTCCCGGCTTATGCGGGTAAATTAAAGGACAAAATAATTCTGATTAAAAGAACGGATTCCCTGACTTTGGGATTCAGGCCGGATGCAACGCGCTATAGCGATTCAGAACTCAAGACCCTTGAAGATTATGATCCAAAGTCACCACCCGTAGCATCCCCGGCGTCTGCTGCAAGTAGCAGGGCTCTCATGGCGGCAGCTCATTTTCTTACACTGGTCAAGCAATTTGCAACTGAACAGGGTGCTTTGGGCATATTAACAACGAGCACGAGAAATTCCGACGGTACTGTATTTGTCCAGAATGGCATACCCTATAATGTTGAAATGCTCCCGGCATTAAATGATATTTCCCTTTCTTACGAAGATTTTATGACGATGCAGAGATTATTGCTTCATAATATTCCGGTTCAGGTAGATCTGGATCTTCAGTCGAAAATATTTGCAGATGATCAAAAGGGGTATAATGTGATCGCAGAAATTCCTGGTACAGATAATAAACTGAAGGAACAGCTCGTGATGATTGGTGGTCATCTCGATTCCTGGCAGGGTGCTACAGGTGCTACGGATAATGCTGCGGGGTCGGCTGTGATGATGGAAGCAGTCCGGATACTAAAAGCAGTCGGAGTAAAACCGAAAAGGACAATTCGCATTGCCTTATGGGGTGGGGAAGAAACCGGTCTGCATGGATCAAAAAACTATGTAAAGAATCATTTTACGGATACCGTTACGAAGAAATTTAACCAGGCAGGTGACAAGTTGTCCGTCTATCTGAACCTGGACAACGGAACAGGTAAAATCCGTGGCATTTATATGCAGGGGAATACAGCCGTCAAACCCATTTTTGATCAATGGTTTCAACCGTTTCATGATCTGGGAGCAGGTACACTCAGTTTGCAAAATACGGGAGGAACTGATCATCTTTCATTTGACGCGATCGGTTTACCTGCGTTCCAATTCATTCAGGATCCAATGGAATATGGATCCCGGACACATCATAGCAATATGGATACCTATGATCATCTCAGCGGTGAGGATATGAAACAGGCCGCTACGATTATTGCCGCATTTGTTTACGATGCCGCTCAGAGAGAGCAGAAGATGCCAAGGAAGCCCTAACTAGTATAGGAGTATAAGAGAATAAGAGTATAAGAGTGCAATTTTTACTACCACTCTTATACTCTTATTCTCTTATTCTCTTATACTTCACTCCAGTTTCTTGTACTGAAAGTTGATCATTACGTTTTTCTGTTCAGTGGAAATAATTCTCTCCTCATATCTTTTTTCTCCATCCACTACAACCAGCAGAGAAGTATTCGGAGGTATGTCACCCAGGTTTTCAGCGACCATCACGAGCTGATGGGGATGATCAGATGGTTCAACCACTATTTTTGCCGTAACAGGCAGATCAGATATCCGGGCTTTTGATATTAGTAGTTTGTTATCATAATATACTGAAACTGTATCATTGTCAATTGCTCCGTCATCATAAATGCGAATCTCGATGGTATTGTGATTTACGGTGAGTGTTTTCAGCAATTCATTTGTTCTGCTTTTAAGTACCGCTGGTACCGGCACAACAACGTCCGGATGGGAAATTTTCATCGAAGAATCCCTCATATGCTGAATCTGTACAGGCTGAATGGCTGTGGAATTTTTCTGAACAGCGATGGAGTGTGGAGTGACAGATGGAATCGTTTTCTTTTTAACCGTCACCTTAGGTGTAGTCGCTTTAGCCACAGGATTGGCAGCTACAGGCGGATTCTTTACAGGTTTCTTTACCGGAGCTGGTGGTTTTACTATTGCCAGTGGAACGGGTGCGTTTTCTTTCTTAATGGCCGGTGGGGCGGGATTGTTTTCTTTCTTATGCGCCAGTAATTCTTTTTCTTTCTTCTCCAAAAACGGTTCTTTGTGAAAATCTGATTCCACTACACGGTGAAGAAAAATACTTCCCTTGCCACATCCGGATAAAGAATCATTTACACTGGTACTGTAATAAGTACCCTGCAGATATTCATCATTTCCCAGTTTGGAATACTGCAGGAAGCATGTCATGATGCAAACAAATCCATTGGCATAACGGACTTCCAGCAGTTTTCCTTCTTTCAGCAATACTTTTTTTGAATCTCTGTTCACGGTTCCGCTTGCTTCCGCCTTTCCGTAAAATTCAGTGTTCTTATATGAATAAGTGACCGCCTCAAATTGATTATGTGTTTGTGCAATCTGCACTTCCATTTTATATCTGTCATCATAAATCTTATACCTGCCGTCATAACTTTCAACCAGGCGTTCGACACCATCATTGGAACGAAAGTGTCCCCGCCATATACCAGTCAAATCCTGGGCATGAATGAAAGTAATAGATGAACCATTCAGAACAGCCAGGCAATAAATGAATCGAATGCAGTTTTTCATCAATGGCAAATTAGATAAAATTATTTTCCGTAGAAATTAGAGAAAGCAAAATCTGGCAAGAGTTTGTTAATTTTGCAACCCTCAAAGGAAAATATCCGGCATGATTAAAATTACATTACCAGATGGCGCAGTGAGAGAATATCCGGAAGGAACCAATTCCCTGGAAATTGCGAAATCTATCAGCGAAGGACTTGCAAGAAAGGTAATTGCTGCAAACGTTAACGGAGAGATATGGGATGCTACACGACCCATCGGAAGCGACGCATCGGTTAATCTGCTTACCTGGAACGATGCCGGGGGTAAATCCACTTTTTGGCATTCTACCGCACATCTGATGGCAGAGGCCGTTGAATCCATCTTTCCGGGAGTTAAATTCTGGGTCGGTCCGGCCATTGAAAATGGCTTCTACTATGATATGGACCTGGGTGGTCGTCAGATTACTGAGGAAGATCTGCGGAATTTGGAAGTTAAAATGACCGAGCTGGCTGCCAGACAGAATAAATATATCCGGAAAGAAGTACCGAAATCTGAAGCCATTCATTTTTTTCAGGAGAAAGGCGATGAATACAAATTGGATTTATTGCAGAATTTGAAAGACGGTGAGATCACCTTTTATACACAGGGGGGATTCACTGATCTCTGCCGGGGGCCGCATATTCCGGATACAGGAATCATCAAAGCTTTGAAACTGACCAATATTGCCGGTGCTTACTGGAAAGGGGACGAAAAAAATAAACAGCTAACACGCATATACGGGGTGAGTTTTCCCTCAAAAAAAGAGCTGGACGAGTATCTTCTGATGCTCGAAGAGGCTAAAAAAAGGGATCATCGAAAGCTGGGTAAGGAGATGGGTATTTATACCATGGATGATGAAGTGGGACAGGGTTTGATTCTTTGGATGCCGAATGGAACTATCATCATCGAAGAATTGGAAAAGCTGGCAAAAGAAACAGAACAGGCTGCCGGATATCAAAGAGTGGTAACTCCCCATATTGCCAAGGAAAGCCTGTATATTACCAGTGGCCATTTGCCCTATTATCAGGAAAGTATGTATCCTCCGATGGAACTGGATGGTACCAAATATTACCTGAAATCAATGAACTGTCCGCATCACCACAAGATTTTCGCGGCTGAACCGAGAAGTTATAAGGATCTCCCCCTCAGGCTGGCGGAATATGGCACCTGTTACCGCTATGAACAAAGCGGTGAGCTGTTTGGGCTGATGCGTGTGCGCTGCCTGCATATGAACGATGCTCATATCTATTGCAGCAAAGAGGATTTTGCAAAGGAATTCCGGGCTGTGAATGAAATGTACCTGAAGTACTTCAGGATTTTTGGAATCGATAAATACGTGATGCGCCTGAGCCTGCATGATCCGGCCAGACTGGGTGAAAAATACATTAATGAACCGGAACTTTGGCTGGAAACAGAGGCCATGGTTCGCAAAGCATTACAGGACTCCAATACGCCTTTTGTAGAAGTTTTGGGTGAAGGTGCGTTTTACGGGCCAAAGATTGACGTGCAGATATGGAGTGCAATCGGCAGGGAATTCACGCTTGCCACTAACCAGGTGGATTTTGCGCAGGGCCGACGGTTTAAACTGGAATTTACAAACAGTGAAAACGGCCACGAAACACCCCTGATTATTCACAGGGCACCGCTGGGTACCCACGAAAGATTTATAGGTTTTTTACTGGAGCATTATGCAGGTAAATTCCCCTTGTGGCTGGCCCCTTTGCAGGTTAAATTGCTGCCTATCAGCGATAAGTATATGGGATATGCACAAACTGTTCTGGAATCGCTTAAAAATGCGGATATTCGTGCATCCATTGATGACCGGAGTGAGAAGATTGGTAAAAAAATCAGGGACACAGAACTGGCCAAAGTACCTTTTATGCTGATCATTGGAGAAAAAGAAATGAATGATCAGCAGGTATCGGTCAGAAGGCAGGGGAAGGGTGATTTGGGTGTACAGGATGTAGAAACTTTTATAAGAGAAATAAAATCAGAAATAAAACTGAGATCCTAAAAAAATTAAAACGGATCTCGACTATCGTTCAACTAAAAACAATAAATGGCATTTCCACCGAGACCTCCAAGAGGTAATTTTAATCCCAGATTCAGAAAAGAACAACAACAGGAACACCGTACCAACAATATGATCCGCGTACCCAATGTGCGACTGGTTGGTGAAAATGTAACAGTCGGTGTTTATCCGACAACTGAGGCTCTTAAAATGGCGCAGGATCAGGCGCTGGATCTGGTAGAAATATCTCCAAATGCTGATCCGCCGGTTTGTAAAATCATTGACTATAATAAATTCCTTTACGAAAAGAAACGAAAGGAAAAGGAAATGAAGGCCAAGAGTAAGGCTTCAGAAGTAAAGGAAATACGCTTTACCCCCAATACAGATGATCACGATTTCGATTTCAAAGCAAAACATGCAGAGAAATTTTTAAAAGACGGAGATAAGGTCAAAGCGTATGTGCAGTTCAAGGGACGTGCAATCCAGTTTCGCGAAAGGGGAGAATTGCTCCTGCTAAAATTTGCAGAACGTTTGAATGAAGTGGGTGTCTTAGAAGGCATGCCAAAAATGGAAGGCAAACGGATGCTTGCGATCTGGGCTCCCAAATCACAAAAGAAAAAGTCTTAGTCAATTTTTATCGGCCTGCGGCCTGATTACCCATGAATATAGTACTCATTGGTTCCGGCAATGTGGCCACCGTGATTGGGCGGAAGTCAGTAGCATCCGGTCACCGGATCGTCCAGGTCTATAGCCGAAATGCTGATCACGCGAATGTACTGGCCACGAGACTGGGCACAACTTCTACCTCCTATATTTCTTCCATTGAAAGAAAAGCGGACCTGATGATCATCGCACTGCGGGATGATGCGGTGGGTAATATGGTGCGTGAAATCGGCGAAGTCGGATCCATTCTTGTACATACTGCCGGTGCCCTACCCGTGAATGAAGTGCAGGGATCAAATAAATCATTCGGTGTTGTATATCCCTTACAAAGCCTGCGGAAAGAAATTGAAATATTGCCGGCATTGTCGATACTGGTGCAGGGAAATAATGCAGGTACGACTGCTAGGCTGAAAGAATTTGCATCCAGCATTGCCGGAAGTGTTACGGAAGCAGATGATGCCGCCCGTTTAAAATATCATCTTGCAGCAACCGTGGTAAATAATTTTACCAATCGTTTGTATGCATTGACTGCGTCTTTTTGTGAAAAAGAAAATATTCCATTCGCGGCATTACAACCATTGATTGAAGAAACGGCGATTCGGTTACGAAATATGAATCCGCAACAAGTGCAAACCGGTCCCGCTATACGAAATGACATGGTTACAATTGAAAAGCATCAGGAACTTTTAGAAAAATATCCTGACATTCTAAAATATTACGATTTATTCACATCAGAAATTCAGAAGTCAGCTTTGGGCCTTGCGCCTTAAGCTATAAGCTTAATACGTACTTTTACCGCAAATCACAACATGAACCTGCTCGATTCTTTCAAACCCATTACCACATTAATATTTGATATTGACGGGGTATTAACGGATGGATCAGTGATGGTGTTTGAGACCGGTGAACAGGTTCGTCAAATGAGTGTCCGGGACGGGTATGCATTGCAACTGGCTGTAAAGAAAAAATACCATGTTGCAGTGATTTCC
>DASSGT010000410.1:0-8054 GCA_035693345.1 Puia sp.
TCTCGATTTTTTGCTGGCATGATCATCTTCTGCATGATTCATGAAGTCGACAGCAAATATGGGGTTCATCAGAAATGCGACAATCAATGATGCCGAAAGTGTGAAGATCAGCATGACCGGCAGATAAATCATGAATTTACCGATCAGGCCGGGCCAGAATAAAAGAGGAAAAAATGGAGCCAGTGTAGTAAGTGTTCCGGCGAGCACGGGAATAAATATCTCACCCGCGGCCGCTTTCGCTGCAATTACAGATGAGACCTTACCCTTACCTTCTGTAAAAATCCGGTGCGTGTTCTCAATAACAACAATGGCGTCATCGACGATGATCCCCAATCCAAAGAGCAGGGCAAATAGTACGATAAAATTCAGGGTTACATGACTACCGATGATTACATCGGCTGCAGGTAAAAACAGAAAGGCCAGGAACATACTGAGCGGTACTGACAGGGCCACGAAAAAGGCGTTGGTGACGCCCATAAAAAACATTAGAATAATCAGAACCAGTATAAATCCGATCACGATGGAATTCACCAGGTCGTTAAACGACGTACGCGTCGTTTTACTCTGATCACCGGTTATGACAACAGACAGGTCTTCAGGAAATTCTGTGGCTTTCATTTCGGCCACCACACGCTTCACTTCGTCAGATGTTTCAATCAGATTCTCTCCGCTTCGTTTGATAATATTTAATGTCACCACATTCTTACCATCCAGCCGTGCATAGCTTTCGCTTTGCTTAACGGTATCTTTAATAGTGGCAATATCTTTCAGATAAATCGGGGCTGCCGAAGTATTTCGTATGATAATCTGTTCTATATCCGCAGCCGTTTTGAACTGCCCTTTTAATTGAAGTGTTCTCTTCATATTTCCAACTTCCAAAAGGCCGCCGGAGACATCAAGGTTTTCATTGGCGACAGCATTGGCAATATCATTGAAAGTGATATTGGAACTTTGCATCTTGAAATTGTCTACATTGATTTGGAATTCTCTTTCCGGGGCACCCACTTCATCCACGCGGTTCAGCTGGGAAAGTTCTTCCAGTTTATCTTTCAGGTCATCTGCAAATTTTTTCAAATGCTGACCATCATAATTGCCGCTCACATTGACATACATGATTGGCTGATCCGATAAACTGATTTCCATCACATTTGGCTGGGTGGTCAGATCAGTGGGTAAATCCGTTTTCGCCTTGTCAACCGCATCCTTTACTTTTTGCAGGGCCACATCAATGACTACATCGGATTCGAATTCAACTACGATAGCTGAAAAATCCTGTACAGAAGTACTGGTAAGTTTATTGATTTTGGCGCCGGTAATTCCTTTGATCTGTTTTTCAATGGGTCTGGTTACCAGTTGTTCAATGTCCTTCGGTGAGTTCCCTACATAAGTAGTCTGTACATAGATCTGCGAAATCACGATATCAGGAAACTGTTCTTTCGGAGTGGAAACAAACTTGATGACTCCCAGGATGGTCACAAAGATGATCAACAGGTAGACCGATGTTTTATTATTGATCGCCCAGCTGGTAGGCCCGAATTCTTTGAATTTTCCTTTTAAATTTTCTAGTGCGCTCATAAAATTCTGTTCTGGTGGTTATGGATTCCGCTGACTCATTGTGCAGAAGTGGTGATGGGTTGTTCATCGTACAAACCCTGATATCCGTCCGTAATAATATGATCGCCGGTCTGAATTCCGGATAACACCTCCACTCTGTCTCCGTAAATCATTCCAATCTGAATAGATTTTTTCTTTGCAATCAGCCGGTTCCCATCCTGTACAGCAACCATCACATATTTTCCCTTATCATCATTTTGCAGGCTGTTCGCCGGTATCGTCAGCGCATTCGGTGTTGTATAATCCTGAATTTTTATCAGAGCAATCTGGTTTGGATAAAATTGTTTGTCGTAAGGAAGCTTGGTTTCAACATAAAAACTCCGTGTAGATGGATCAATGGTTTTACCGGTCACGGATATCTTCGTTTCAATCGTTTTATTATTGAGTTCAGGTATAACCACTTTTACATTGCTGCCCACCTTTACCTGCTCGAGATATTTTTCAGGTACCTGCGCAACAGCTTTCAGATCTGTTGTATTCACAATCTGGATTTGGTTATTACCTGTAAAAAGTTCCCCCAGGCGGATATTGACAACGTCTGCGACGCCACTGATATCAGCATAAACTCTTGTCAGTTCGATTTGACGGTTGATCAGATCAATCTGCATCTGTGCCTGGTCCACCTGATTCTTGGCAGTCACCAGTTCAACTTCAGAACCGATCTGCTGTGCCCAGAGATTTTTTCTTCTGTCGTACAGATTTTTTGCGAATGCCAGTTGTTGTTTGGCCGTGGCCAGTTGCTGCTGGAGTACCGCATCGTCGAGTTTAAGAAGCAGTTGCCCTTTTTTCACCATATCTCCCTTCTTCACATAGATTTCCTTTACCTGTCCGCCGGTACCGTTCCTGGGCGTTACCAGTGCGATATTCAGCGCATCGATTTTTCCCTGCAATTCGATATAGTGGGTAAATGCCGCCGGGGTAACAGGCTGGAACGCGATCAGCTTTGTTTTTTCTTTTTTTACAGAAGACGAATCCACCTTACCCAGTGCTTCTTCGGCTTTTTGAATTTTAGCAGAAAGATCAGCCTGTTGATCTTTCAATTTCTGTAACTCTGTTTTTTGTTTTGCAACAGCATCACTTGTTTGTCCGCAGGACATGAAAAAAATGGCCCCGGTGATCAGTGCAGAAAAAAATATCTTGTTCATAATTGCGTTGTTTGGCATTTTTAAATTCTTCCGATGGCTTTCAGGAAATCTATTTTCGCTATGACAGCTGTATATAATGCATTCACATAATTGGACTGTGCTGCGATCAGGTCATTTTGTGCATTCGATAAATCCGTATTGGTAGCAAGACCCGATTCAAATTTTTTCTTTGTTTGCGAATAAACCGATTCAGCGGTTTCCATATTTGTTTTCTGGGAATTCATCGTATTGATCGCGTTGATAAAATTGTTTCTCGCGATGGCCACTTCCTGCCCGATATTTAATTTCAGATTTTCAACCTGTTCTCCGGTGAGTCGTGCCGTGAGCCTGGCTTTTTGCAACCGTGCATTTTTTGCAAACCCTTCGAATATGGGAACATTGAGGGAAAGTCCGAGATAGGAAGAAGTAAACCAGGTACCGCTTTTAGAAAACAGATCATAGGTATTGCCAGCCGCATTTTTCTGATATCCTCCGTTCAGATTCAATGTAGGATAGTAGGCAGCCTGGTAACGTTTGATATCAAAATCATTGAGCTGTTTCTGGATTTCGAGGTACTGATAATCATATCTGTTTTTATAGCTGTATGTTGTATCGATGGACACACCGCTGGTTAGTACGGATTCAGTGAACTGGGTAGTCAGGATGATTGAATCAGGAGCCGGAATTCCAATCAAAAATTTTAATGCAGTAAATCCATTGATGATCGCTGTCTCCGTATTTTGGCGGGCTGTCTGTAAATTGGTCAGCTGTACAGCTGATTTGTCCACATCGAGTTTTTCAGCAAATCCATTTTCATTCATTACACGGGTGTCGTGCAATAATTTCGAAGCCCGCTGTATATTGGAATCTTCGAGTGCAATCTGGGTTTTGCTCACAAGAAGTTGATAATATACTTTATAAACATTAACAGATAAATCTTCCACAGTAAGATCGATGGCCTTTTTGTAATAATCCAGTGCAGCGGTGCGGGCCCTTAACCCTACAAACACGGATCCGTCAAATAATGTCTGTGTTAAATTCACACCTCCGGAAGCAATATATTTTTGCTGAAACTGAACCTGCAGATAGGATCCCGGTGCTCCTCCGAAAAATTCGCCGGGCACCAGTGTAACAGGTATGCTGAAGTAATCCGTAGTAGAGCCGGTACCGGTTACTTTAGGAAGAGCTAATGCCGTTACTTCTTTATTTGTCTGCTCCTGAAGGGCGAGATTGGTGATCGCCGCCTTGACGGAAATATTATTTTTCTTCACCAATTCGATAGCATCCTGCACACTCAGCGCGTGGACGGTTTGTGCCTTTCCATAAAATGCTGCCGGTAAGGCAAGCAGCATGGTTAAGTACAACCTATTGCGAAATCTTTTGCTCATGTAAAATCGTTTTATTTCTTTCATTCAAATATTTCTCAATCAGTTTTTTCCCCTCTGCGTTACAAATACTATGCAGGTATAGGATGGCCAGCTCCTGACAAGTCTGGGCCATCGGGTACTTATTATGAGGGAATGCTTCCTGGTTGAATGGCATAAAAGCCGTTTCAATCCGGTGACGCGAAGTAAGGTCCGCGTTCAAATCCGTTCTGTACAGATTCTCCCGTATACCACGTTCCAGATTCTCCATGATGATGGTATACAGAAACTGGTATTTGTACTGTTTGAGGCGTTTAAAGGCGGCCGGATGATGCTTTTCAAGGTCGTACATGAGCTGCGGATTCATGGTTTTCAGCATTTCTTCAATACCGTCCATGGCCTGAAATATTTCATGCACTGCATTCTCTGCCGTCAGGCTGAATTCGCGGCATTCCTGTTCATTCTGCTTCATTTCTTCGTTTACCACCGCTTCAACCATGGCGTCTTTGTCAGTAAAAAACTGGTAGATCGTTTTCTTGCTAATGCCAAGCTGTGCGGCGATTTCGTCCATGGTTATCGACCGGATTCCATACCGCATGAAAAGCTGGGTGGCTTTTTCCAATATTCTTTCTTTGTTATCCATAACGGGCACAAAACTACGGAAACTCTTTTCGTTACCAAAGTTTCCACCGACTATTTTAACAGTTTCACCGATAATCCTGGTTTTTGGCTATAACGATTGGGCGTTTTAAACATGGACTCCGGAGAATGTTTGATTATTTTTGGTACCAAACTGCTGATTATGAAACTCCGGATCATCGCCCGTAAACTGTTCAAGTACTTTTTGCAGGGGCTGATCATTCTGGCTCCCATTACCATCACCTTTTGGGCAGTACTGTCTCTGTTCAACTGGGTTGACAGCATACTGCCGGATTTCATTCACAGGCTTTTTCCCCGCCTCGCACTGGATGAAAATGGCAATCCCAGGCACATTCCGGGACTGGGGTTTATTCTGGTTATGGTGATTGTATTGGGGGTCGGCTATGTGTCATCCTCCTTTATAGTGAGTAAACTCGTTGAACTTTTCGATAACATCCTGGAGAAGACTCCGGGCATAAAGATCATATACAGTACCATCAAGGATTTTTTTGAAGCTTTCGCAGGAAACAGGCGAAAATTCGACCGAGCCGTGCTTGTTAGCATCGAAGCACCGGATATCTGGCGGATCGGTTTTATTACACATGAAGAACTCACAGAATTCGGATTACAGGAATATATTTCGGTTTATATCCCTCAATCCTATGCATTTGCCGGTCACTTATATTTTGTAAAGAAAGAAAGAGTTCGCCTGATCACCGATATCACATCGACCGATGCGATGAAATTCGCCATATCGGGAGGGGTGACGAATATTGATGACTGATGTTAGATGACCGATGATCGTTGACCGATGACCGCAGGATAAAAATGGCCTGTTAATGTTATTTTATTTTTAGCCCGGGAAATTTAATTTGCTTATTCAGGAACATCGGTCATCGGTCATCGGTCATCGAAAAAGATTAGCAGCAACACACTCCATGAAAGAAATTTGCTGCATTCTTACACTGCTGTTCATTTCCCTGCGATCCTATTGCTGGGGTTTTTATATGCATGAGAAAATCAATTACCATGCAGTCTTTTTGTTGCCGCCACAAATGATGATCCTTTTCAAGCCCAATATCGGGTTCTTAACCGAACACGCTGTTGATCCCGACAAAAGGCGATATATTTCGGCTACGGAGGGAGCACACCATTACCTGGATATTGATCATTACGGTCGATATCCCTTTTCCGAACTTCCACGAGATTATAAATCAGCCCAGGCAAAATATTCTGAAGACAGTCTCCGTGTCTATGGCATTGTTCCCTGGTGGATACAAATTATGGTAGGCCGATTAACAAAGGCATTTCGTGAAAAAGACCAGCGGGCCATTCTGAAAACCGCGGCGGAACTGGGACATTATATTGCCGATGCCCATGTTCCCTTGCACGTTTGTTCGAATCACAACGGACAGCTGACACATCAGGAAGGCATACACGCTTTTTGGGAATCCAGGGTGCCGGAATTATTTGCAGAAACAGAATGGGATTTCTTTATTGGCAAAGCAGCTTATATTACGGATCTCCCGGGATTTATATGGAACCGTGTCCTCGAAAGTGCGGCGGCAGCAGATACTGTATTGAAATGCGAGAAAGAAATCAGTGCCCGCTTCAGACCTGATCAGAAATATGCATTCGAGGAGCGAAAAGGGAAAATACTAAAACAATATTCATCTGCCTTTGCACTGGCTTATGAAAGCAGGATCGATCATATGATCGAACGTCGGATGCGTCAATCCATATTCGCCGTTGCCTCCTGCTGGTATACCGCCTGGGTAAATGCAGGGCAGCCTTCGCTCGAAACCCTGACAAAAGATTCATTGTCAGATTCAGATTTAAAGGAATACGAGAGATTAAACCTGGAGTGGAAAACAAATACCATTAAAGGCAGGGATTGTCTTTAGTCAATTCTTCAGAAATACGTTCAAAATAGCTGGATTCGCCGACAGGTAAAGCTTTAAATACCAGTCGAAACATATAATTATAATAACCATCCTCCGTATATTCTCCGTATATCATCCGTATATTATCCGCTTTTACACGTAAGATATAGGTAGGTTTTACTTAGGTTATTCTTAGATTATACGTAAGAAATTTTATGAATAAAAGGTACATTGCTACGGAATGACTATGGCAGTTTACCACACATCCGCAATTTCATGGCTACTTTTAATTGGGAATTCCCGCACTTATACCTTTCTGACTCATCATACAGGTTTTAGCCTTCAAGCTTTCCTCTTTAAGCTTTAAATTGCGCTCCCAAGTCTAAGGAATGATACACAATTTCAATGCGGGTCCAAGTATTTTGCCCAAAGAGGTTTTTGATGAAGCTGCGAAAGCCATTTTGAATTTCAGGGAGACCGGCCTTTCCATTCTGGAAATAGGGCACCGGACCGCTCTGTTTCAATCAGTTATGGATGAAGCGGTGTTATTGGCAAAAGAACTCATGAAACTGGACTCAGATCATGAGGTGTTGTTTCTGCATGGAGGTGCTACTACCCAGTTTTTCCAGGTTCCTATGAATCTGCTAAATGAAAACCAGACAGCCGCCTACCTCGATTGCGGAACCTGGGGTACTAAAGCGATCAAGGAGGCAAAACTCTTTGGCAACATAGAAGTTGTCGCTTCTTCAAAGGATAAAAATTATACTTATATACCAAAAGGATATAAAATTCCGGATTCAGCGGTCTATTTTCACTATACCACCAATAATACCATTGAAGGAACAGAGATGTTTTCCATCCCGGATACAAATATTCCGCTGATAGCAGACATGAGCAGTGATATACTGAGTTATGAAACAGATTATAATCGTTTCGCCCTGATCTATGCAGGCGCGCAGAAAAATATCGGTGCGGCAGGGGTGAATATGGTGGTCCTGCGTAAGGATATACTGGGAAAGGTAGATCGCAAATTGCCGGGCATGATGGATTACCGAAAACATATCGAAGCGGGTTCAATGCTGAATACACCTCCCGTGTTTGCCATTTATGTGTGCCTGCTTACATTGCGCTGGCTGAAAAAAATCGGCGGTGTGGGAGCCATTGAAAAAATAAACAGGGCTAAGGCCGACTTGCTTTATAAAACCCTGGATGAAAAAGAAGGATTTCGTCCGACAGTCGCAAAAGAAGACAGAAGCAGAATGAATGTAGTATTCCTCATCGACAAGCCGGATCTGGAAAATAAATTTCTTGAAGCATGCAAACAGCAACAAATGATCGGTGTGAAGGGCCATCGAAGTGTTGGCGGTTACCGGGTTTCACTTTACAATGCCCTTCCGCTTGAAAGTGTAAAAGCTTTGAGCGATCTTATT
>DASSGT010000411.1:0-2643 GCA_035693345.1 Puia sp.
CCGTACCTTCCCACAGTCATTGAGCGCTATATTTTCCCGGGCATTATCAATACTTAATTCATCCGAATCAATCGCCAGCACCGGTTCCGCTCCCATTTTACAGGCCAGGATGGCCAGCACCCCGGTTCCGGTACCAAAATCCAATACTGACTTTTGCCGTAAATCAAGGTGTTCCATCGCCGCAATCATCATATAGGTCGTTGCATGATGTCCGGTACCAAAACTCATTTTCGGTGTGATAATGATGTCATATTTCACCCCGGGAACCGCATTATGAAAATGAGCCCTGATCGCACAAAAATGATCCACGGTCACCGGTTCAAAATCCTTCTCCCATTCCGCATTCCAGTTACGTGGTTCAATAACTTCTTTCTGAAATAAAGTATGAAAGGGATCTGCCACGCCTTTTATGTCGGCTATGATTTTTTCGATCTTCGTTGCGTCATATAATGTTTCAGGAATAAAAGCGTGCAGCTTTCCCGGCTCTTCTTCGAATCCTTCAAATCCGGACTGGCTCAGCCGAGCCACCAATATATCGGACTCATCTGTGTTTGAGGTCCCAATAATTATTTCGATGTATCTGTTCATGTGCTTAAAGCCTAAAGCCCAGGGCCTAAAACTAATTTGAAAATTTATTTAAATAACGGTATCCCTGTAAAAAATAAAAGCACCACATGGTGCTAATATTTATTTTATATTTCTTCTCCAACCTGTTAAACAGGTTTTAAGCTTTAGGCTTTGAGCTTTCAGCTTGTTCGGGTTTCGGCATCAGCACTTTCCGGCTGAGTTTGAATTTGCCGGTTTTAGCATCCAGCCCGATCAGTTTTACTTTCACCATATCATTTTCATTCAGCACGCCATCCATGGTTTCAAGTCTTTTCCAGCTGATTTCACTGATATGAAGCAGGCCCTGTTTGCCAGGCATGAATTCAACAAATGCACCATAGGGCATCACTGATTTTACCTTCGCTTCATAAACAGCTCCAATTTCAGGAACCGCTACGATTCCCTTAATCCATGCAACAGCCTTATCAAGTCCTTCTTTGGAAGGACTGAAAATACTGACTTCACCCTGGTTACCCACTTCTTCAAGATTAATGGTAGCACCTGTCTCTCTTTGAATTTCCTGAATGATCTTGCCACCCGGCCCGATTACTGCACCAATGAATTCTTTGTCGATAAACAATTTCTCCATTCTCGGAGCATGTGGTTTCACTTCTTCTCTGGATACAGGAATACATTCATACATCGCATCCAGTATATGCAATCTTCCTTTGCGCGCCTGCTCAAGAGCTTCACGCATAGTATCCATACTGAGACCATCAACTTTTATATCCATTTGCACACCACAAATTCCATCCCGCGTTCCGGTTACTTTAAAATCCATATCTCCCAGATGATCTTCATCCCCCAGAATATCTGTGAGCACCGCATATTTATTATCTGATGCTCTCGATATCAAACCCATCGCAACACCACTCACATGTTTGGGAAAAGGAACCCCCGCATCCATCAGTGCAAGTGATCCGGCACATACGGTTGCCATGGAAGAAGATCCATTGGATTCAAGTACATCGCTCACCACACGAACAGTATAAGGATAGTCATTACCCGGCATCATCTTTTTTAATGACCGCATCGCCAGATTACCATGTCCCACTTCACGACGTGCAGGGGCACGCATCATTTTTACTTCTCCTGTAGAGAAAGGTGGAAAATTATAATGCAATATGAATTTGGTATAATCTGATTTTGCGGCGCTTTCAACGAGTAGTTCATCCAGAGGAGTTCCTAAAGTAACTGTCGTAAGGGACTGCGTTTCTCCTCTTGTAAATAATGCAGAACCGTGCGGAGTGGGCAAAGGATCTGTTTCCATGGCAAGCGGCCGCACCTGATCCAGTTTGCGTCCATCGAGACGAACTTTCTCATCTACAATCATATTACGAACCACTTCCCATTGCAGATCGGCATAATATTTTTTTGCCAGCTTTTTGTCGGCGTCGGTTACCTCAGCACCTAAACTATCAATCAGTTCTTTTTTTAATGAATCAAATGCTTCGCTTCGCTGATGTTTGCTGCTTCCTGCTTTTGATATCTGGTAAATTTTATCTTTTGCGAATGCCTGCACTTTGTCATTCAGTGCTTCATTCGTTTCTGGTTTTTTATAATCTCTCTTCTCTTTCGCTCCTACTTTGGTACGAAGATCCACCTGTGCCCTGATCTGTATGCGGATTGCATCGTGGGCGATCTGGAGTGCCTGGATCAGGTCATCCTCACTGCATTCTGCAGCTTCGCCTTCCACCATCATCAGATTTTTTTCCGTGGCTGCAATCAGGAATTCGAGCGCTGATTTTTCAAGCTCGCTGCGTGTTGGGTTGACAATGAATTTTCCGTCAACTTTTGCTACACGAACCTCACTGATGGGTTCCTTGATGGGAATATCCGACACAGCCAGCGCGGCTGAAGCTGCCAGTCCTGCCAGGGCATCCGGTAAAATTTCAGAATCACTGGAAACAAGGGTAACCAATACCTGCACATCACAGAAATAATCATCTGGAAATAAAGGACGGAGGGCACGGTCAATCAAACGACTGGTGAGAACTTCATAATCGTTCAGGCGGGATTCTCTCTTGAAAAATGAAC
>DASSGT010000412.1:0-5978 GCA_035693345.1 Puia sp.
CAGCCCAACACATTTTTTGCGAGATCGTTGTTTGCATAAATGGCAACCACATCACCCGGCCGGCGCGGACCGATTACATAATTGAGTGGGAAACCGCTGATTTTTTCAAATGCATGAATT
This sequence comes from Puia sp., assembly GCA_035693345.1. GTDB lineage: Bacteria > Bacteroidota > Bacteroidia > Chitinophagales > Chitinophagaceae > Puia. The sequence goes on from DASSGT010000412.1 coordinate 121, forward strand.
GCTTCGAGAACGGTTGTACCATTACCGCTTCCCAGATTGTAAACCTCACAATTACTATTGATTTTTCCCTTTAACATATATTTCAATGCAAGTGTATGCGCGTGCGCAATATCGGAAACATGAATATAGTCACGAATACAGGATCCGTCGCGGGTTGGATAGTCGTCTCCATACACCTGCATCTGCGGGAGTTTCCCGATAGCTGTTTGTGTGATGGCAGGAACCAGGTTAGACGGCCGGCCAACTGGCAATTCGCCGATCAAACCGGATGGATGGGCTCCGACGGGATTAAAATACCGCAGTAAAATGCATTTCGAATCCGAAGATTTGGAAAATTCATTTATGATCTGTTCCCCCATTTGTTTGGTATATCCATAAGGAGATTCGGCAGGTCTCGGGGTGGTTGTTTCTGTGACCGGAATTTCTGTTGTATTTCCGTACACTGTGCAGGAAGAGGAAAAAACGAAATTGGCAATATTGAATTCCTGTACGCATTTTAACAAATTGATTAGCGACATCAAGTTGTTTTCAAAATACATCAACGGATTTTCAACGGATTCGCCTACAGATTTGAAGGCAGCGAAATGAACGATACCGGCGATATCAGGATTCTCATGAAAGATGGCAAAGCTGTCATCCAGATTGCACAGATCCACTTTATAGTTCTTGATTTTTTTCCCGGTAATCTTTTGAATTCCCTCCAGAATGCGTGGGTTGGATCTTGAGTTATTGTCAACACAGATCACATCGAAGCCGTTGTCTATCAGATCTACGATGGTATGAGACCCGATATAGCCACAGCCGCCTGTTACAAGAATTTTTTTCATAATTATTCCCTCATTATGGATGGTTGATGATATCCAGCAGGTATTGTCCGTAACCACTTTTTAGCAGAGGCTGGGCTATGGCTCTCACCTGATCTTTTGTTATGAATTTTTTCCGGTATGCAATTTCTTCAATACAGGCGATTTTAATTCCTTGTCTTTGCTCTATAACATGAACGAACTGTGTTGCCTGCAAAAGAGAATCAAATGTTCCCGTATCCAGCCAGGCAGTTCCCCGGTCCATGATGGAAACTTTCAATTTGCCCCTTTTCAGATATTCCTTGTTTACATCTGTAATTTCATACTCTCCCCGTGGACTGGGTTTCAGATTTTTTGCAATAGTTACAACTTCATTATTGTAAAAGTATAACCCGGGTACCGCGTAATTACTTTTTGGTTTTGCCGGTTTTTCTTCTATCGAAACCGCGTTATTATCATCGTCAAATTCCACTACACCATATCTCTCCGGATCGCTGACATGATAGGCATATACAATACCTCCTTCAGGATTGGTATTGGCAGCCAATTGGTCTCCGAGACCTGTTCCATAAAAAATATTATCGCCCAATACGAGGGCCACATTGTCCTTTCCGATAAAATCAGCCCCGATAACAAAGGCCTGGGCAAGGCCATTGGGAACCGCCTGTTCGGCATAACTAATTTTAAGTCCGTATTGTGAACCATCGCCGAACAACTTTATAAAAAGCGGCAGGTCATGCGGAGTTGAAATTATGAGTATCTCACGGATTCCGGCCATCATCAGGGTAGATAAAGGATAGTATATCATTGGTTTATCATATACGGGCATGATTTGCTTACTGATCGCAAATGTGATCGGATGTAACCTGGTTCCAGAACCTCCTGCCAGAATGATACCTTTCATACGCCGGTTTTTAACGGGCGCAAAGTACAGATTTAAGCTTAAAGCGTAAAGGGTAAAGCGTAAAGGAAAACGTGTGTACGAATTTGAAGATGAGTTTTTTACTATGACAATTCTAATCAATGGTCATAAAAAGCTTTACGCTTTGGAAAATATGACTTTAACCTGGATTTAGTGTCTGAAAATCATCAAAATCCCATAAACAATTGCGGAGAAAATGGCACTTACAGGAATGGTCAGGATCCAGGCCCACAGCAGATTGATGGTTATTCCCCACCGGACAGCCGACAGTCTTTTCGTGGCACCGACGCCCATAATGGAGCCAGCGATCGTATGCGTTGTACTTACGGGGATTCCTAATTTTTCACTTATAAATAATGTGATAGCGCCGGCTGTTTCAGCACTGACTCCTTCCAGCGGGGTGACTTTTGTGATCCTTGTACCCATGGTCTTCACAATTTTCCAACCTCCGCTGAGTGTACCCAAAGCTATGCAGGTGAAACTGGCAAGAGGTACCCAGGTATTATGATCGACAAATTGCTTGAAGGTAAGATTATGCCCCAATTGGTGCTGGTAGTAAATAAACGCAGCACCGATGATTCCCATGACTTTTTGCGCGTCATTTCCGCCATGCCCCAGGCTGAAGAGCGCGGAAGAAACTAATTGCAATTTGCGAAACCATTTATCAGCACGATAAGGGTTCGCGTGACGACAAATATTTATTATGGAAATCGTAATGATATATCCTATAACCATCCCAATGATGGGAGCCAGAAATATGAAAAAAAAGGTAGGAATCACTTTGGTGTAGTTGATCACGGTATGGCCGTGTTTACTAAGCGCTCCTGCATGTGCAATGGCTGCACCCATAAAACCACCGATCAGCGTATGAGATGAACTCGACGGAATACCAAACCACCATGTAAGCAGATTCCAGGCTATGGCGCCGATCAGCCCCGAAAAAATAACTTCCAAAGTAATAAAATCCTTATTGACCGAATTTGCAATTGTATTTCCAATTTTGAATTCTCCAATCAGGTATTTGGAAATGAAAAATGCTGCGAAATTGAATAATGCGGCCCACAAAACTGCCTGGAATGGAGTCAGCACTTTTGTGGAAACTATTGTGGCAATTGAATTCGCTGCATCGTGAAACCCATTGATATAGTCGAAAATAAGAGCGAGTATGATGATGATTACCAGGAAAGTCATTACAGATGTACGTTAAGGGTTTAGCGCCGGGCTCTAGGCGTATTTGATGATGATGGTTTCAATCACATTGGCGGCATCTTCACATTTATCCGTCACAGTTTCCATCACCTGATAGATTTCCCTTTTTTTAATGACCTCCTTAGCGTCAGGCTCTATGTCAAATAAACGGTCGATACTCATATCGAACACATCGTCAGCCTGATTTTCAATGCTGTTAATTTTTACCAGCGCATCCGTAATTTTTCTCATATCACGCATATTTCTGAGCTCACTGACCGCCAGACCGATCTGAATCGTCCCTTCCACAATCAGATCAGCCAGCTTTTGGATTCCAGTATCATTCGGATTCACTTTGTAAAAATTAATTTTTTTTGCGGTTGAATAAATATAGTCGCAGATATCATCCAGCGCACTGGCGAGATAATGTATGTCCTCGCGATCAAAAGGAGTGATAAAATTCCGCCCGAGCTCAGTAAATACTTTATGGGTAAGATCATCATTCACGTGTTCCTGTTCCTCTACCTGGGAAACCAGGGCAGCACGTTTGTCAACATCAGGTTCACTTACCACAGATTTTAATAGGCGTCCCATATTCGTCACCCCCGCAGCAACTTCTTCAAAGAGGGAATAGAAGATCCTGTCCTTCGGCATAAAGATCTTCATGATATTATTCAGCGCCATATTAAAAATTTGGGTAAAAATAGGGTTATTAGTGCCTTATTGAGTCCAATTCGGTTTGGTAATAATTTATTAACATGATTGCTTTATTAATACTCAAGCATTTACAGGGCAATATGATAAAAAAGGAGATCGGGCCCGATTTGAACATAATTTATTAACCGGGCAAGAGTAAACTAAATTAAAACACTAATTAATGCCGAATTGACTGTTACGTGTTAAGCGTTAAACGTGAAATATGCACCATAATATCGTCGGTCACGACATTTAGGTCCTGGCGCGATTCCGGTGTATTTGAAGTGGTGAAGTCGTTGGCATCATATTGAAAAAGACGCCAGTTTTTATTTTCATATTCCAGTGCGGTCATGTGTTCCACCCAATCACCCGAATTCATATAGACTACTTTTCCATCCGCATTTTCGACGGTTCTTATTAAAGGCTGATGTATATGGCCGCAGATTACATAATCATATTTTTTATTGATGGCCAGTTCTGAAGCGATCTGTTCCAGATCGTTCACTTTGGCAACCGCTTTATTAACACCTGCCATAATCTTTTTCGAAATGGATACTTTCTCTCTTCCGATCCAGCCCAGCAATTTATTCACCATCCGGTTAAATAAAATGAGCAAGCCATATCCATTGCTGCCCATCTTGGCAATGAAGCGGGCGCTCCCCTTCGTGGTATTATCAAATACATCTCCATGAAATATCCAGGTCATTTTCTGATCGATTTCCAAAACCAGTTTATCCGTCAGGGTGAAATGGCCCATGTTCAGATCGGTATATTTCCTTAGCATCTCATCATGGTTTCCTGTAATATAAACGACACGTGTGCCATTTGTAACAAACTTCATGAATTCACGGACCACCTGCATATGATAGGAAGGGAAATAACTCTTGCTGAATTGCCAGCCATCAATAATATCGCCATTTAATATGAGCATTCCCGGCTGAATGCTGCGCAGGTAGTTAAGAAGCTCCTTTGCCCTGCAACCATATGTTCCGAGGTGAACATCCGACAGCACCACGACATCTAAACTGCGTCTTTCCATACTGGAGGTTTTTCAAAAATCGTAAACCTGTATTACTAAATCATTGCCTAATTGTTAATTGTCAATGGTCATTTGTTAATGAGTTTCATCAGCCATTAACAATTAGTATTTGACGACTATATTGCTAACTTCAAACAGCAGAAAACTCACTATGGATACACGCAGAGAATTTATAAAAAAAGCCACGCTCTTATCCGGAATGGCGGGGATGAATGCATTGATACCTGCTTCTATTCAAAAAGCCCTTGCCATAGATCCCAAACCGGGTAGTAACTGGACGGATGCCGAGCATATTGTGATCCTGATGCAGGAAAACCGTTCCTTTGATCATAGTTTTGGTCAGTTGAGAGGTGTTCGTGGGTTCAATGATCCGCGGGCGATTGATCTCCCCAATGGAAACCCCGTTTGGCTTCAGTCAAATCAGGCTGGTGAAACTTACGCGCCTTTTCATCTGAATATGAAGGACACCAAGTCAACCTGGATGAGTTCTCTGCCACATTCCTGGGAGAACCAGGTAAATGCACGCAATGACGGACGATACGACCAGTGGTTAAATGTGAAGAGAAACAGCATCAGGGAATACTCAAACATGCCTTTGACACTTGGTTATTATAACCGGCGGGATATACCATTTTATTATGAACTGGCCGATGGATTTACAGTATGCGACCAGCATTTTTGTTCGTCATTAACCGGCACCAATCCAAACAGATTGTTCTTCTGGACCGGTACCATACGTGCTGAGCAAAACCAGCATTCCATGGCTCATGTCTGGAATGAGGATATGGATTATGAAACATTACACTGGAAAACATTTCCTGAGGTATTGGAGGATCATGAAGTTTCCTGGAAATTCTATCAGAATGAAATGAGTATAGATGTCGGATTTAAAGATGAACAGGATCCCTGGTTGTCAAATTTTCAGGATAATCCGCTGGAATTTTTTTCTCAATATAACATCCGGCTTCATAAAAAACATCTGGATCAGGTTCGTATTCTGGCAGACACACTTCCGCAGGAAATTACCGAATTAAAAAAGCAGATTGAAAAACTTCCTGCAGATGACCCGGCAAGAAAAACGATTCAGAAAAGCATAGATGAAAAATCAAAACAACTGGCCGATGTGTCTCAGGCAATAAAATCAGGTAACCTGGAGAAATTCAGCAGCCTTTCAGAGAAAGAAAAAAATTTGCATCAAAAGGCATTTATT
>DASSGT010000413.1:0-10356 GCA_035693345.1 Puia sp.
TTTGCGTTCAGATTGATTTCAAGACTATCTGTATCTGCGGAATCGTAATAAATATGATAGGATGTTTGTTTTTCAATTTCGCGTACTAGTTGCGGGAAACGATACCCCGCAAAATTTCCGGATATCAGTTTTTGGTTTTGCGCATTCACTGAAAAACAGGACAGGCAAATTAAAAAAAGTGTGCAGAATTTGAACTTTCTCATTTCAGTGCTTTAACTGGGAATAATATGCCGTTGTAAGCACCAGCGAAGATTCCAGGTCTTTTTTGAAGTTGAGTTTATTGGCGCGGATATATTTTTTTAATACGTCTTCCTGGTCTTTCAATACATCCAGTAGTTCACTTTTCCCATCCACTGCATAAAACACATTTTTTAATTTTATAAAGTAATCATCGTGCTGAATATATTTAGTTTCCTCACTGCCGGATCCGACCACCATCCTCTTTTCCCTTTTGGCATAGAGGCCCGGTTCACCGGCATATAGCTGATCATAATAACCGGTCTTTTCAAGACGATTGGATTTATCGGAAACCAGCGGTACGAATACGTGATGCCCGATCGCAAAGGAATCTACTTTATCCGATGAGAGAACAATGAATGCGTTGTGCGGATAATTGTTTGTAATGAGTTCGTCGGATACGAGATTATAATACACGCTTTGGCCCGGGTATATCGTTCCCTGATAAAAAACGGAACCAGCCATTAAATTATCGCTTTCATAAAAGGGATATCCGTTTGCCTTTTGGCCATTGCGGATGAACTCTCTGCCATGGTAAATCTGGGCATTGTCGCCGATTTGACGGAAATAAACCTGATGAATATTTGCGAGGGATTCTCTGTATAAAACAGAATCAGCAGTTTGCTGGGAGTACGTTTCGGAGGAGATACAAATGAAGTGAATGGTCAGTCCAACACAAGCAGCAAAGCTAAATTTCATATCTAAGCACATTTTCCCATCGCGCACTGCAGGCAAACAGGGGGTCGTTAGTAATTAGTATCCGGTAATATACCTCAAAAATCCTTAGAAATGTCCGCTGAACATATTAAATTAACTCCAATTATTCATCAGAACATCTCAGGGTACGATGGGAATTTTTATTTTCGTTATCCACTTTGTTGTATCAGGTTCATGTCGACGGTCCGTAATCAAAATTTGAAAACCGGTCGCAATTTTAGTCCTGTTATATTCCTGAACAAATAATTCCAGTTCTTTCATCCCTTCGTCCACTGTGTATGAGCCTCCTCTGATATCGGCGGTCAGAAATAGTCCGGGTGGCATCCTCAATGCCAGAATTTTACCGTCATTATGTAAAAGACGGTTTGTTGGCATACCGGTTTGTGTTTCGAAACTTCCATCAGGCATTTTCCTCAGATTCATAATTGGAAAAGCAACAGGGATTGCCTTCTGCTTAAGAATCGTCTGCTTCAGGGTATCAAAATATCCATATAGCTGAGTGGTTGTCGGATAAACCGGGCTGGTAAATCTGGCAGAAACCATCAGGGTATCATGGACGGTCGTTTGGTATATGGTCATGCCATATACATTCTTCGGTTTAGAAATAAATGAAGAGAAAACCTTCATGACTCCGGTCATGTTCTTTTTTATTTCCAGGGCATTCAGATAATTTCTTAAACGGGTAACCGGATTAATCGTTGATGGCATTTCACATGACCAGAAGGCACCTGTTGAATCAATTGCATATGAAATCAGATGTAAAAAACTGGGAATGTCTCCACCATCCTGCCTGATCACAATGCCTACTGAATTGTAAGACCTATTGCTGATACGAAACTCATTCGTTCCATAAGTAAATGGCTCACCCTTGTGATGGGATTTTCCATTTGCATCAAGCCACCATTTTTCCCAGTTTTCTTCCTGACTTATATACCTGTATTCCCCTGTAATGGTTGCCTCAGCTGAGCTTATATTAGTTATTACGATCTTTGTGGGGATGAAAATATAAATACTGGCGACTCCTAATACCAAAATGACGAAGAGCCCTACAATCCATTTCTTCATATATTCATAAACAATTGGGGCGCAAAGTAGCCAATTTTTGATGTATGTTTACTCCGAACCGAGGACTCTTTTTGCTTGCTTTCATATTGCTCCTGTTATCGGCCTGTCATTCGAAAGAGCCTGAAATGCCCGCCAATCCTTTGTTTCAGCTCCTGCCAGCGAGCGAGACCGGTATTCATTTTAAAAACCGGGTGGAAGATTCTAAGGAATTTAACATTTTTACTTACCGCAATTTCTATAATGGTGGCGGTGTAGCCATCGGTGATGTGGACCATGACGGAAGGCCGGATATATTTTTTACTTCCAATCAGCACGAAAATCAATTATATCTAAACAAAGGAAACTGGAAATTCGAAGAAGTTGCGGAGAAATCCGGATTAACAAGTTCCCATCACTGGCATACCGGCGTAACTATGGTTGATATCAACGGCGACGGGTGGCTGGACATCTACGTGTGCAACGGCGGCAATGTGGCTGGAGATGACCGGGCAAATGAATTGTATATTAATCAGCGGAACGGCACTTTCAAAGAAGAAGCGCATGCATACGGTCTGGATGATCATGGCATTTCCACCCAGGCCATATTCTTCGACTATGATCACGATGGAGACCTGGATTGTTTCATTCTAAACAACAGTAATAAATCAGTAGAAAGTTTCGGATATTCAAAAGATCTGCGTTTAATCCGTGATCCGGAAAATGGTGACCGGCTCTATCGTAATGACAATGGACATTTTACAGATGTGAGCCAGCAGGCGGGCATATATGGAAGCGCCATCGCTTTCGGACTCGGTGTAACCGTCGGCGATTTAAATAATGATGGATGGGAGGATATTTATATCTCCAATGATTTTTTTGAACGCGATTATTTATACATCAACCAGCAGAACGGGACGTTCAAAGAAGTGATCGGTGATGCCATGGGACATTTAAGCCAGGGGTCCATGGGTTCAGACATGGCCGATATTAATAACGATGGTTACCTGGATATCTTCACCACGGAAATGCTTCCTGAATCGGACTACCGTTTGAAAACAACGATCAAGTTCGATGAATACGATATTGTAAATGCAAAAAACCAGCTCGACTATCATCATCAGTTTACCAGCAATTGCCTGCAACTGAATAACCAGGATGGAACCTTCAGTGATATCGCCCAACTCAGTGGAGCCGATGCGACCGGATGGAGCTGGGGCGCTTTAATATTTGATTTGAACAACGACGGATGGAAGGATCTCTTTGTGTGTAATGGCATCAGCCGTGATCTGACCGATCAGGACTTCCTTGAATTTTTCAGTAATCCCGAAACACTGAACCGCTATCGCGAGCAGGGATTTGATTTTACGGATATCCTGAAAAAAATGCCCTCTGTACCCATTCCCAATTATGCCTTTATCAACCAGAAAAACCTGACGTTTAAGAACGAATCCGCCGCGCTCGGACTCGGTCAGCCCAGTTTTAGTAACGGTGCCGCCTATGCGGATTTAGATGGCGACGGCGATTTGGACCTGGTCATTAACAATGAAAATATGGACGCGTTTGTATACAGGAATATGAGCAGCGAACAACTTCATAACCATTATCTGAAAGTCAAGCTGGACGGAGATTCACTGAATACCTATGGATACGGTGCCCGGGTAAAATTATATGCTGACAGCATGGTCCAGACATTGGAGCAAATGCCCAGTCGCGGATTTCAGAGCAGTGTGGATCCTGATTTGAATTTTGGGCTCGGGAAAACAAATCATATTGACAGTTTGACCATTCAATGGTCAGGCGGCCGATATGCCATTCTTAGAAATCCGGGGGTGGATACTACCATCACGCTGCACAAAAAGAATGCGCTAACGGCTCTTCCCTGGAAAACCGAATCTACGGATCCCATATATAAGAATGTTACGTCCGCTTTTCTCAAAGGAAATATTCATCATACAGAAAATGAATACATCGATTTCAACCGGGAGAAATTGATGCCAAAAATGCTTTCAACTGAGGGCCCCAAACTGGCTGCGGGGGATGTAAACGGCGATGGACTGGAAGATTTTTATCTGGGGAATGCTTTTGCCGATACAGCAAAATTATTCCTGCAACAATCGGATGGCCGTTTTATTGAGAAACCCCAAACCGCTTTTGAGAAAGACAGATATTTTGAAAGCGTTGGGGCTGCTTTTATTGATGTAGATGGAGATGGCGATCTCGACCTGGTGGTTGGCTCCGGTGGAAATCAGGCTTTACCCGGTACGGCCAACCTGCTTGCCAGATTATATATAAATGATGGAAAGGGAAATTTTTCCAGGAGCACTAAAGGATTTCCCGATGTGATGATCAATGCATCCTGTGTGAAAGCTGGTGACTTTGATGGAGACGGACTCACAGATCTGTTTATCGGAGCCAGGGTAATTCCCGGACACTATGGATTGAAGCCGGCCAGTATTTTATTAAAGAACGAAGGAGGAGGAATCTTTAAAGACGTGACCCGGGAGATGGCGCCGCAGTTACTGGATCTGGGTATGGTTACAGATGCATCCTGGGCTGATATCGATGGTGATGGGGTATCTGAACTGATTATCGTGGGTGACTGGATGCCGGTAACTATTATGCACTATGAAAAAGACAAAAGATTTAAGGTAATTCAGGAATTACCAAACTCCTCCGGCTGGTGGAATTCATTAACGGTCGCAGATGTTAATCAGGATGGATTTCCTGATCTGGTTGCAGGAAATTTCGGTCTGAATTCCAGAATCAAGGCGGATTCACTACATCCGGCACAGTTGTTCACGGCAGATTTTAATAAAAACGGGCAAACCCAGTGTATTCCTGTTTACTATAAGCCGGACGGGAAAGCTTATCCATATTGGATGAAGGGAGAGTTGGAAAAAGAAATTCCGGGGCTAAAAAAGAAATTCCTTCACTTTAAATCCTATGCCGGCAAAGAATTCAGGGAAATTTATAGTTCCGAAGAGCTTAAAGAGGCAACGGTTTTAACCGTGAATGAAACGAGAACGGCCGTTTTCCTAAATGATGGCAGGGGACACTTTAAAATGCAGGCTCTTCCCCTGGAAGCCCAGCTGAGTCCTGTATATGCCAGTATCGTTTATGATTTGAATGGCGACGGATACAATGATATTTTTCTGGGCGGCAATTTCTACGGTCTGAAACCTCAGACCGGTCGTTTCGATGCAAGTTATGGTACACTTTTTCTCCAGGGCCGTCATCATCATTTCCATTATGTGGCCCCCAAACAAAGCGGATTATTCATGAAGGGGGAAGTAAGAGATGCCGTTATGTTAAATCCCGCCGGAAAAAATGCACTGGTACTGGTGGCGCGTAATAATGACGATTTGATGCTATTTCAGAAAGCGAAATAGTGCTGGCCGGTTCCGCGAATCACCCATTCCTGCTACCAAAGAACATTTGTTTCCATGCATCCGGCTTCCAGGAAAAACCTGGAGATTGGGAGAGAAATGAACAATCATATTATACCAGGAATACAGTAAAAGTCAAGGTGACGGCTTCCCGGAACAATTTGGGGATTGGGATATAAATGAACAATGGGACTATATTAGGAGTATAGAAGAAGTCAGGGCGAATCAAAAACGCATTAAAAACGGACCAAAAAATTCGGAGAACCTTTTCTAATTACATATTGACACCCACCAAATAACTTAAACCATTCAGATTCAGGCGAATAAGATGATTTGAGTCCAGCCGGCATGTAGGCATCCGGATTATTTTAGCGAATAAATAGGCTCAGACGATCAAATAATGGGCTCAAAAATGAAATAATGGGCTCATGAGCTCCGAATACGAAATATGAAACCAACGCGGTGGATTCTGGCTAAGGATCCGGATGAATGAACAGGAATGCATGCCGAACTGTTGTGTTTGCGGTCAGACTTTCAGTGTATAAAAATTATGGTGCAAATCTTTTATTGATAATCAATTGTTTACAAAGGTGCGATGAAAAATCATGGCCGTTTCTTTGGAAATGAACATGCATTCTACCTACCTTTGCCGTCCTTTAAATTAGCTACCGGGATAGCGGTGGTAAAACAAAAACAGAATCATGAGCAAATTACATTTCGTTACAAAACATGCGAACGAGGCTACCGTACAACGCGATTGGTGGGTTGTAGACGGTACTAATCAAACCGTTGGCCGCATGAGTGCCAGAATTGCAGCCATCCTGCGCGGCAAGAATAAGGTTTATTATACTCCCCACGTTGATTGCGGAGATTTCGTAATCATTACCAATGCTGAAAAAGTGATTTTTTCAGGTAACAAACTGGAAGATAAGATCTACATCAACTTTTCGGGTTATCCGGGTGGAAAGAAAGAAGAAACTGCGAAGAACCTTTTAAAACGCAGACCAGAAGCGATTCTTGAAAGAGCCGTGAAAGGTATGCTGCCAAAAAACAGGCTCGGACGCAAGATGTACAAGAAATTATTTGTTTATACCGGTTCCGCGCATCCTCACGGTGCTCAACAACCGAAAGAATTAAAGTTCTAAATTTTTCAAATTTCTCTTCATAATGGAAAAACAAAAACTTGCCACGGGACGACGGAAAACAGCGGTAACACGTATTTTTCTTACCCGCGGTACAGGCAAAATCGTTATCAACGATAAGGACTACAAGGATTATTTCTCCCTGGCTTATTTGCAGAATCAGGTGGACCTTCCTTTGAAGACAATCGAGTCCCTCGACAAGTACGATATTCAGATCAACGCTACGGGCGGAGGTATCAAAGGTCAGGCGGAAGCCTGTAAACTGGGTATTGCGAGAGCCCTGCTTGAAGTGAATCCGGAATTTCGTCCGGCTATGAAAGCGGCCGGATTGCTTCACCGCGATCCAAGAAAGGTTGAACGTAAAAAACCAGGACGCAAGAAAGCAAGAAGAAGCTTCCAGTTCAGCAAACGTTAATTCTATTAATTCAAATAAGTTGAAAGCCGGGTTCCGCGACCAGGGCTTAAAGTTTAATCAATATGGAACAGAATACTTCACTTCAGCAACAGTTATTGGAAGCCGGTGTGCATTTCGGGCATTTACGTAAGAAATGGAATCCGAAAATGCTGCCTTACATCTTCGCGGAGAAGAAGGGCATCCATATCATCGACCTGAATAAAACGACAGAAGCGCTTCAGGAAGCGTCAGCTGCATTAAAACAGATTGCAAAATCCGGTAAGAAAATCATGTTTGTCGGCACTAAAAAGCAGGCAAAAGAAATCGTTACCGAATGTGCAAAGAGAGTATCCATGCCATTTGTTACAGAACGCTGGCTGGGAGGCATGTTAACTAATTTTAATACTGTCCGGAAGAGTGTAAAGAAAATGCAGAGTATTGAAAAAATGCTGACTGACGGAACATTCGACAGTATTACAAAAAAGGAACGTCTCACACTGGCGCGTGACAAAGATAAAATGGAAAAAGTACTGGGTGGTATCGCTCAACTGGGACGAGTTCCGGCAGCCCTTTTCCTGATCGATATCGGTCATGAACATATCGCATTGGCAGAGGCCAAAAAATTAGGCATTACTACATTTGGAATGGTGGATACGAATTCAGATCCCAATAAGGTTGATTTCGCAATACCTGCCAATGATGACGCAACGAAATCCATCGCCATCATTGTGAACTATATCGCCGCAGCCATTGCTGAAGGTCTTACTGAAAGACAGGCAGCCAAAGATGACGATACAGTGGAAGATATCACAAGTGATGAGAACGAAAAGAAAGCAGCACGTATCCAGGCAGAAGCAGAAAGTGAAGCTGCCCGTGGAAGAGGCGGAGTGGATAAAACGGCCAGAACACCAGGTGCTCCAAAGCGCCGGGTTCCAAACAGCGGTCGTCGCACAGGAGCCAGATAGGAAAAGGCGAAGGCTTAAGGCTAAGGCTGAGTGAAGAGAGTGGGATTGGATATTATCAATCTAAAAAAAAATTACATGTCAACAACAACAACTATAACCGCAGCAGAAATAAACAAACTCCGTCAGACAACCGGCGCGGGAATGATGGACTGCCGCAAAGCTCTGGTTGAAAGTGGCGGAGATTTTGAAAAGGCAATCGATTACCTCAGAAAAAAAGGTCAGAAAGTGGCTGCTCTGCGCAGTGACCGTGAGGCAAAAGAAGGCGTGATCATTGCAAAAACAACTACGGATCAAAAAACTGGATTGATCATAACGCTGGCCTGCGAAACAGATTTCGTTTCAAAGAACGCGGAATTTGTTGCAGTAGCTCAGAGTATCATGGACGTTGCTATCAAAAACAATGTGAAAACCCTGGATGAATTGAAACATTGCAAAATTGAAAATGCAACTGTTTCTGATAAGATCGATGATCAGGTTGCCAAAATCGGCGAAAAAATTCAGCTTACCCGTTTTGAAAGAATCGATGCTGAAGCAGTGGCATCATATATACATGGTGCTTACAGAATGGGTGTTCTGGTGGGTCTGAATTTAAATACTCCAGCCGCTCTCGAAGCAGGAAGGGAAGTTGCGATGCAGATTGCAGCAATGAATCCGGTGGCAGTTGACCAGGACTCAGTTTCCAAAGAAATGATTGAGAGAGAAAAAGCAATCGTAACGGATCAGATCCGTAACGATCCCAAAATGGCCGGTAAACCGGATGAAATGATTGAGAAAATCGCAACAGGGAAACTGAATGCATTTTTCAAGGAAAATACATTAACCGCACAGCCCTTTGTGAAAGATCCTTCCCGGACCGTAGCTGAACATATGAGGTCAGTGGATCCGGCTTTAAAAGTGACCCAGTTTAAAAGAGTACAATTAGGTTAATATAATGATCCCGCTTTAAAGCGGGATTTTTTTTGCCCTGGTGATTATAGATTAAATTCTGTTGTCTGGTTTTGGAAAAATCTTTTAGTCAGAATCATCTGTGATATTTCGGGATTTCAAAATTTCACACGTAGGCTGGATCAAATGGATTTCTTTTCTTTGCATTAATCAAAACATATTATGCTTCCAAAGTACACCCGTGTTCTGCTGAAATTGTCTGGTGAAGCCCTGATGGGTGATAAAAGTTTTGGTTTTGATAATACGGTGATCGCGCAATACGCCGCCGATATAAAAACAATAGTTGACCTCGGCGTCCAGGTAGCCATAGTGATTGGTGGCGGTAACATATACCGCGGTATGAATGAAAAGGAAACCGGAATCGAGCGTGCACATGGAGATTATATGGGGATGCTGGCTACGGTGATCAACGGAATGGCCATGCAGGCCGGACTGGAAAAAATAGGGGTCTTCACCCGCCTCCAGTCAGCGATTAAAATGGAACAGATTGCCGAACCTTATATCCGCCGCCGGGCTATCCGTCATCTGGAAAAGGGTCGTGTGGTTATTTTCGGGGCCGGTACCGGCAATCCTTATTTTACGACTGATACGGCAGGATCTCTCCGGGCGATTGAAATAACGGCTGATGTGATTCTGAAAGGCACCCGGGTGGACGGCATCTATACAGCTGATCCTGAAAAAGATAAAACAGCCAGGAAATATAGTACCATAACTTACCAGGAGTGCATTTCCGGCAACCTGAAAGTGATGGATATGACCGCCTTCACCCTTTGCATGGAAAATAACCTGCCGATCATCGTTTTTGACATGAATAAGCCCGGAAATCTTAAAAGAGTGGTCACCGGCGACCAGGTTGGGACCCTTGTAACTGCTTAGCCGCGTATTTCTACTTTAAATTCAGGCCCAGCTTGTATTTATGGGTGGATAT
The DNA here is from genome assembly GCA_035693345.1 of Puia sp. Classification (GTDB taxonomy): domain Bacteria; phylum Bacteroidota; class Bacteroidia; order Chitinophagales; family Chitinophagaceae; genus Puia. The sequence continues at coordinate 9,759 of DASSGT010000413.1, forward strand.
CCCTATTTTGTAATGCTGAAAATCATCGCTTTCTGCAGTTTTCTTACTGCGTCCTGTATCCCATCAATATCCAGCCCTGCCGCGAAATCCTTTGTTCTGAGTACCGAACAATATGAAGACATTACCCCTAATACTTGGTTACACCCTAACCGTCAGACTGCCTGAAATAATTATATTTCTGCTAGGCGTCCTCATTCTCGGAATCACCATACATTATTTCTGGACTTCCCGCAAATCGATGCGTATTGAACCACCGGTACAAGATGAAGGTATCAGTGAAAACGATAACTGGAAATTGAAATATTATGCTGATATGGAAGTGCAGGAAAAGACGATGAAGCAACTGCGCGATCGTTTATCCGAATCGGAAGAAAATGAAAAGATAAGCTCACTGGAGACGGACGAGCTGCGTGAAGAACTGGCATTGCTGAAAGAAAAATATTCACGCACAGAGGCACTGGTCAAACCACCGACAGTTGCTGAAGATTATTTGATACAACTCAAAACCGCACAGGAAAATCTTTATCAGTACAATCAGCACATTAACAAATTACTGCAGCAGATACAACTGTTGAAGGAATCCGAAAAAAAGTACCAG
>DASSGT010000414.1:0-3332 GCA_035693345.1 Puia sp.
AGTATTATGCCGAATCAATCTCTTTTGCAAATCCTTTGTACTGCCAACATAGTACTTTTTTAAAGATTTACTAAAAAGGATATATACTAAAAACATGTTCTCAATTCTGCGGTCTTCCCGCCTATGGCGGGACGCGCTACCGGGCTGCGCTACGTCCCGAGATTTAAGCAATTTAACGTTCAGTTCAGGTCTCCGGATTAAGTTCCATTGAACTGTGCTCAGTCCGTTATTTACTTGTCAGGGGATGCAAATCTAAGATAAAAACCCGTTGCCTGAAAATGGATTCGTTCGTAAACCTTATCTTCGCGCAATTCCTTATAGATGAAGCTGCTAATCAAACAGGCTTGCATTACTGACCCGCACTCTTCCCACCACGGAACCATTCAGGATATTTTAATTGAAAACGGAACAATCCTTGAAATTGCACCCTCCGTTTCTGAAAAGGCGGACCAGGTGATCGATCATCAGGGGCTACAGGTCAGTCCGGGATGGGTTGATATATTTTCCAATTTTGCTGACCCCGGATACGAATTTAAAGAGACATTGGAAACAGGTGCAGCGGCGGCCGCAGCCGGTGGTTTTACGGATGTTTTTCTCATTCCGGATACCAAGCCGGTTACGGATGGGAAATCTCAGGTAGAAGTTATCCGTCATAGGAATAATTCGCTTCCCGTCACTATTCACGCCATCGGTGCCATTACAAAAAATTTAGAGGGCCGTCATCTGGCAGAAATGTATGATATGCAAAACAGCGGTGCTGTTGCATTTTCAGATGGCCTGCATCCGGTACAATCCTCCGGTGTGCTGGTAAAGGCACTTCAATATATCAAAGCATTTGACGGCGTGATTATTCAGATTCCGGATGATACCAGTATTTCTCCCAATGGATTGATTCATGAAGGAATCATTTCCACCAGGCTGGGCCTTCCTGGAAAGCCTATGATGTCAGAGGAACTGATCATTGCCCGAGATATTAAACTGGCCAGATACACGGATTCAAGGATTCATTTTACCGGCGTCACATCTCCCAAATCCATTGAATATATACGCCGGGGAAAAGATTCAGGGCTTCAGATTACCTGCTCGGTAACCCCCTATCATCTTTTTTTTAGTGATGAATCACTGGTTGATTATGATACAAACCTGAAGGTTTATCCACCCCTTCGCTCTAAAATAATTTCTGAACAGTTAAGGCGGGCCGTAATGGACGGAACGATTGACTGCATCGCATCACATCACCTGCCCCATGAATATGACAGCAAGATACTGGAGTTCGAAAATGCAAAATTCGGAATGACGGGACTTGAAACGTCTTATGCGGTAGTTCAAACTTTATTGCCCGATTTATCAGCGGAGAGGGTGTATGCACTATTTGGAGGGAATGCGCGCATGATATTCAACATGGACTCCGCTGTGATAGAAGAAGGCCATTCAGCAAACCTGACGCTTTTTGACATGGAGCTGGATTGGACCTATGACCTGGCAAAATCAGTTTCCAAATCGAAAAATTCGGCGTTTCATGGTGTTTCTCTGAAGGGAAAGACGATTGGAATTATTACAAAAGGAAAATTGCACCTGAGTAATTGATTGCTAAATAAAACGTCAAACATGAAAAAAAAATCATCTGATTATCTTGCCAAGGGCCTTATGCTGGCCCTCGTATTAATTGTCTTAGATCTGATTGGCGGATTCGCACATTTACGTTACGAATCATGGTTCAAATGGCTTCCAACTATTATTTCTGCAGCGGCCATTATTGTTTTTTGTATTCAATTCGGAAATCAACAGGTTGAAGGTGTCACTTTTGGAAAAGTCTTTGGTTACGGGTTTAAGATCTCTCTGATTGTTTCTGCAATAATGGTAGTTTATTCATTGCTTTCTTTTTCTTTTATATTCCCGGAAATGATGGAAGAGATACTGACGAAAACCAGAACTGATTTGCAGGCAGCGGGTAAAACGGATGAAGTGATCGATGCTTCAGTAGCCATGACAAAAAAATTCATGCAACCCGTACCCCGATCGATCTTTATTTTTTTGATCACACTTTTTTTTGAAACCATATCATCCTTACTGGGTGCGGCATTTGCGAAAAAGACCGAACCGGATGTTTTTCAGAATAAATCCTGAGAGTCCAAACCTTTGAATGAATACAATATCAAAATACAGAATCGGATTGCGCTACGGTTTAATTACCGGGTTATTATATTTCATTTTGCTTTTTTGCCGGTTTAAGTTCTTCTCTTCCGATCCCCGTTACTTCGTAATCAGCGCAGTTGTGTCTTATTTCGTTATAGTCATGATGTATTTATTTACTGCCATCGCGAGAAAAAAGGAACTCGGAGGATACGCCAATACCAAAGAAATATTTACATCTGTTTTTATCGTCATTCTCATTGCGGAACTGTTTTATATTATTTTCAATCTTGTATATCTTAAAATAATAGATCCTTTTTTCTGGCAAAATTTCCAGACGTCCACACATGCCAAACTGCAGATGGAACACTTACCGCAGGAACAGATTGATCAGGAGATGAAAGGTTTCAGGGATCTGGAAAATCAATCGGGCACGGGTAATCTGATAAAGGGTTATGGCATGAGTGTGGTTATTGACAGCATTTTCGGATTTATCTTTGCAATTATTTTGCGAAAACAAAATCCGGCAATAAAAAAATTCCTGGAAGATCCCAAGTAATCATTCGTATGGATATATCTGTCATTGTGCCCTTGTTAAATGAAGAAGAGTCGCTTCCGGAATTGGTTGCCTGGATTGGCCGTGTGATGGCTGCCAATCGGTTTAGTTATGAAGTGATTCTCGTAGATGATGGCAGTACTGATTCTTCCTGGTCAGTTATAGAAGCACTTCATGCGCAAAACGATTGTATAAAAGGTATCCGTTTCCAAAGAAATTATGGAAAATCTGCTGCGCTGAATGAGGGATTCAGATCCTGTCAGGGCCAGGTAGTGATTACAATGGACGCAGATCTGCAGGATAGTCCGGACGAGATACCGGCTCTTTATCAGATGATCACCCGGGATGGATATGATCTGGTCAGCGGGTGGAAAAAACTGCGTCATGATCCACTTTCTAAAACGGTGCCTTCCCGTTTTTTCAACTGGGTAACTTCCAAAGTATCAAAAATCGAATTGCACGATTTTAACTGTGGACTAAAATCTTATCAGCAACGGGTGGTAAAAAGTATTGAAGTATATGGTGAGATGCACCGGTATATCCCTCTGATAGCCAAATGGGCCGGGTTTAAAAAAATTGGCGAGAAAGTGGTAGAACATCACGCCAGAAAATATGGGGTGTCTAAGTTTGGCGTGGGACGTCT
>DASSGT010000415.1:0-2499 GCA_035693345.1 Puia sp.
CCTACACAGGAGCACTGGGTACGGCCTATAAAGACAATATTATTCTTAACCTCTTTATTCATCAGTTTGTTAGTTTTACCGGAACTGAATCTGAATCCGGAAATAATACGGCCACGCTCAGCAGGGCAGATATTGATTTACTGAACGACATTAAAAACTACCTCGATCAGCATTTTCTTGAAGTGGGATCTATGCAACAGCTTACCCGTAAATTTTTTATCAACAGTTTTAAACTAAAGCATGGATTTAAGCGGCTCTTCAGTCATTCTGTTATGAAATATGTTGATGAACATAAAATGAACTATGCCCGGACAATGCTGCAGCAGGGCCGGGTAACGATTTCAGATCTGGCAGATGAGCTGGGCTACAGTCATTATAATAATTTCAGCACCGCCTTTAAGAAAAGATTTGGTTATTCCCCGACAGCTATTCGGAACTGACCTGCCCGCACTTTCCTTCAACAAAATACTTTTGACATATATCAAACTACCTTTTGCAGAACTGCTTTAAGGCAGACATGTCGTTTATTTGTGTCCTGAAATTTTAAAAATTATTACAATGACAAAAAAAGTATTTATTACAAAGTTCAATTACAGCATGCCAACAGATGAACTAAAGAAAATAATGCCTGCAGTGGCACCGAAGTTTTCAGAAATTCCCGGTTGTAGCTGGAAATTATGGCTCATGAACGAAGATCGCAAAGAAGCGGGAGGAGTGTACCTGTTTGAATCGGCGACAAAATTGGGTCAGTTTCTGAACAGTAATCAATTTGCTTCAGTGGTAAATAACCCGGCGTTCAGCAATCTGCAAACCAATACGTTTGATGTGGAAGAAGCGGCCAGTGTCATCACTGGTGCGCGTCTGATGTCTTCTCTGGTAGATTATTGACATCACAGATACATCAACCGGGTTGGTAAGAATTGATAAATATAATCAATCACGGATCTTTAACCCCCCACCCGGTTGATCCACTTCCGACAAGGTTGCTCGATACCGTAATAAGTAAGGGATGAAATGGCGATCAATAGGACCAGGTAGATCAGGCAGAAACCAAGTCCGGGAACAAAGTCAATATTTTGTTTCCCCCTTCCAAAGCCTTGTACACCCGGTAAACGCAGTCCCTTTGAAAAGGGTTCCTGCAAAAATATCTGCATCAGATAAATAGAATAGGATATTCTTCCAAAGTATTGCAGCATCCTGTTATTACAGCATACATGAAGAAATCCGCTGTTCAGTGCAAAGCAAAACACCAGCGCCGCAAAAAGAATAACGACATATGCATCGGTGATGGCAAAATGGAGCGCGAACAATGTCAAAATGATCGTGACCAGTGCGAATATATCTTTACGGAACATTTCTCTTGCGGCAGACCACTGGTAGAAAGTATAGACGATCATCCCGCAGGTAAAGCCTGCAATGCCCCGCAGAAAACCATAGTCATAAGTGGTGTTCAGATTATGCGGAACGGGTATGGACGGATACATAAAATTTTTTCTTGGCAGAAAATACATGATGGATAAATAAGCCAGTACCACACCAATCATGAACAGGATCATTGCCGGTATTTTTCTCCTGTTCAGAAATAAAGCGAGGAAGGGAAACAACATATAAGCCGCCCATTCTGCACTAATGCTCCAGGAAGGTATATTCCAGGTATAGAGGTTATGTATATAATAAGAATGAAGCAATAAAAATCCCGTAGGGATGGCCGCCGGGTTCTCAATGGCATTGGGATAAGTTCCGGCAGGCGAAAAAAGAATGACGCCGATGACCAGCAGCAGCATAGCAAAAAAATGCAGGGGATAAATGCGGGCAAACCTTGCCACGATATATTTTCTGACCGCATGCCAACCGATACGATTCGCAAAATCATCTTTATATACATGCAGGATGATGAATCCGCTCATGATAAAAAACAGATCCACCATCAGATAACATTTCTCAAAAAACATCGTCGTTTTCGCCGGTACAAAACGCGCAATCGCCATCTCAAAATGAAAAATGGCAACCAGCAATGCAGCTATCCCCCGGAGTGGTGTGAGATTCGATAAATATTCAACCTTGCGAGTCAGTATCTTTTTTATTGAATGTACGAAACTATTCCACTTCGGAATCCCGGGGTCATTTCTTAAAAAATGAAAGTTACCCGGAACAGGTTATTTTCCGGGTAACTTTCTTTTCTACTGATGCATTATTTTTTCAATCCAGAAAACGGTAAGAGGTTTCTGACAATATTGTCACCCACTATCCGTCCCTGTTTCAAACCTGCATCTATCGAAGGCTGGTAATGAATTCCGCCATAAAACCTGGAATTGCCCGCGTCTATGCCGATGTCACGGAAAGTATTGAATGTACGGGCAGGGAATCCGAGATAGTCCCAGGTATGATCTGTAAATGGTCCGATATTGCCATAGATCGCGGAGAGAGCTTCTGAAGCCGCTGCCGAAACAACTGAGTGAGCGGATGGATATTCGGGATGGGCCGGAGTCGTAAGCAGGG
>DASSGT010000416.1:0-6601 GCA_035693345.1 Puia sp.
TTCCAGCTGATTACATTTGGTGAGCATAAAGTATAAAAGAAAATACATTACCACCAGTGCCACAATTGAATTCACGGTCGCACCCAGAATCAACGGCAGTTCTGACAGAGCCAGGCCACTCAGGTTCCGAATCGTATCAGCGTTCATAAAATGATATCCCACGCGCAGTTCCACATTTTTCAGGAAGTCGACCAGCGAGCCGGTGATTTCTGTCGCATGATCAATCACATATCCAATTTTAGAACTGACAGTATTGATCAGAATAAAAACCGGAAATAAAATCATGATAAAAGAAAACAACATCAGGATCAGGGCGGCCGATGCGGGTTTCCATCCCCTTAGCAACATACGTTTCATATGACGACGCATCAATACATAAAAAGTGATCGCGCCCAGGAAGGATGGCAGGAATGATTTCAGATAGGTATACAGGATAACAGCCATTATAGTCAATATCACGATAAAGAAAAACTGTCTGACTTTCTCGGGATCATATGGTTTCATCCTGCAGGTTTATGATTGAAGTTAAGTTAGTTTTAGACAAATAGTCCGCTCAGCACCTATGCAGTACTTCCAGTCTTCCAGTCTTCCATACTTCCAGACTTTCTTGTTACTTTTAAGATAATCTGAAAAACATGCGTACAGGATTTCTTTTATTTTTTATCTTTTGTTTACATAGTTTTTTATCAGCCCAGTCTGTCCGTCTTACGGGATTTTATGACAGCAATGCAATCGGAGAATTGAAAATTGAGAAGTCTTTTGATGAACAGATCAGCCGGGAAAATATCGGCAGGACGATACAGGATCTTTCGTCTGTTCCACATCATGTGGGTTCGCCGGGCAGCAAAGAAGTTGCCGAAAAAATTCAACAGAAATTCCGTGATTATGGTTTTGACGTTCATATGGATGTATACCAGGTATTATTTCCCGCACCTAAAATAAGGGTGCTGGAAATGACAGCGCCCCAGATTTATCACGCCTTACTAAAGGAGCCTGCGTTGAAAGAAGACGGCACCAGCGGACAGAAGGATCAGCTCCCGACTTTTAATGCCTGGAGTGCAGACGGAAACGTAACTGCCGAACTGGTATATGTGAATTATGGTTTAAGTGATGATTATGAAGAGCTCGCAAAAAGAGGGATTGACGTAAAAGGCCGGATAGTCATTGCGCGATATGGGAAGAGCTGGCGAGGAATTAAACCCAAAATTGCACAGGAACATGGGGCCATCGGATGTATCATTTATTCCGATCCGAAAGACGACGGATATTTTCAGGGTGATGTGTATCCGAAAGGACCTTTCAAAAGTGAATATGGTGTTCAACGCGGCAGTGTGATGGATATGGTGGTATATCCGGGAGATCCTCTGACTCCGGGTATTGGTGCGACAACCGATGCAAAAAGATTCTCCTCACATAATGAAGCTCCGAATCTGCTAAAAATACCTGTATTACCTATCAGTTATCACGATGCAAGACCCCTTTTGGAAGCCATCACGGGACCTGTGGCACCGGAAGACTGGCGCGGGGCATTACCGATAACCTACCATATCGGTCCGGGGAAATCGACCGTACATCTGGAATTGCAATTCGACTGGAAGCTGGTCCCGTGTTATGATGTGATTGCGATGATAAAAGGGGAAGAATTCCCGGATGAATGGGTGATCCGGGGTAATCATCACGACGCCTGGGTAAATGGGGCGCAGGACCCTATCAGTGGGCAGGCGGCCATGCTGGAGGAAGCCAAAGCTATGGGCGCTATGGTGAAATCCGGTTGGAAACCCAAAAGAACCATTGTGTATTGTGCATGGGACGCTGAAGAACCTGCTTTGGTTGGATCCACCGAATGGGTTGAGGATCACGCAAAGTTATTACAGCAAAATACCGTTGTATATATCAACTCTGATGAATATGGAAGGGGATTTCTGGATGCAGGCGGTTCGCATGCCCTGGAAGGAATGGTGGATGAAGTAGCTAAAAATATTACGGATCCGCAAACCGGAGTAAATTTATTTGAAAGACTACGGGCCAGAGAAGTCGTCACTGCTGCGACCCCCCAGCTGGCGAAAGAAAGAATGGATAAATCTAACATTCACCTGGACGCTTTGGGCACCGGTTCCGATTTTTCTCCCTTCCTGCAGCATCTCGGGCTGCCTGTTTTAAATCTCGGATTTTCGGGTGAGGATAACAATGGTATCTATCACTCTATTTATGATTCCTATGACTTTTTTATTCGTTTTATTGATCCGGGATTTTATTATGGTGCAACCCTTTCCAAAGTGGCGGGGCATGCTTCACTGCGTATGCTAAACGCAGATATATTACCATTTGATTTCCGGATTCTGCATAAGGAAATCAAGACGTATACAACAGAATTACAAACGATGATCTCAAATCTCCGGGAGCTGACATCCGTCAATAATGAGATCATCCGAAAAAAATATTTCCTCATCGCTATGGACACGGCACATTCTCTGTTGCCCCCTGTTCAGAAGCAGGAGATTCCTTTTATTGATTTCTCTCCTTTGCAAAATGCAATCATCAGTCTTGGACGTGCTGCCGATCATTCATACGAAGTGATGAATACAAAGGGAATGACAAAAAAGCAAATGGATAGTCTGAATAGGTCTCTTTATAGGGCGGAGCAGGAACTTTTACTGGATCAGGGTTTACCTCTCCGGCCCTGGTACAAACATGTATTATATGCTCCCGGTTTTTACACCGGGTATTCGGTTAAGACATTACCTGGTATCAGGGAATCTATTGAACAAAGAAACTTTCTCCAGGCAGAAATCGAAATCAAACGCGCAGCGCTTTCTATTAATAAACTGGCGGGGTATCTGCAACAGATGTAATAGAAGTTGGCAGTTGACGGTTGACAGATTAAGAAGCATTAAGCGTTACGCCTTGCGCTTTAAGCCTACCCATGTGGATATACAAAAGTCTGTTTTACCTGTTCGGATTTCCAGACAAAAATTATCCACGCAGAGGTGTAAATGATCCTGAGAATCTGCGTATACATATCCCGCCGGATGCTGATCATTTCCGGAGGCAGATTCATGAAATGATATATAATTAACAAGGCGCTGGTTACAACGATATAGATCCCGGCATAATAAATAAACAGCGTCGGAAAAATATCCCTTCTTCCAAAAAACCAATATATTAATGCCCCTGTTCCCGCAACAGCAATCAAGGAAAGAAATAATTCAACAACAAAAAGAACCTGGAATTTCATTCCGCCCAATTGCCCCAGTCGTATCCACGTTGACTCCAGAAAATAATTTGCATGCCAGAAAAAATAAATCTGAATGACAAATCTTGCCAGTAGATTGATCCCTAAAAACATGACCCATCCACTCAAAGGCATTCCCGGATCACTTCGCTGATCGATCGTTTTAGAATACCTGTTCAAAAACCGGAATAAAATAGTGAAGAGCAATCCAAAGAAAAAACATAACCAGATATTGAGCCAGTTAAAATAGTGGCCGGACGCCTGGGTTTCACCATTTGCAAAACTGTTAAAAAATGTCAGGGATAATAAAAGGAGGACGAATATTCGGCGCACATGAGATTGTTCGGGTTTGCCAAACATAATAAATTAATCGCATTCATATTAACCTGACGTGAATCAATTTCCATTTCACGCAACCCGGTTTATAAAAGATCGTACTCACTACTAAGCGCTTAATTTTTCATCAAAATCAGATAACAATTTACAGATCATGCGTTTAAGATTTATTTTAATTCCGTTCCTTTCTATTATAGCCCTTGGTATGTTTATTTCATGTTCAAAAAGTTCCGGGGGAGGATATGGCAGTAATACACCACCTGCTACAGTTCCTCCGGCAACCACTCCAGGCCCCGCTTTTCAACTAAAAACCGATTCCCATTTTGGGTCAATCCTGGCAGATGGGAACGGGAATACGCTTTATTTCTTTTCACTGGACGCCGATGGGAAATCGGCGTGCACTGCCGGTTGCCTGGCAGTTTGGACCGTATCCTACAATGCCGGAACCACATTTGGCGCCGGTTTAGCAGCTTCTGATTTTTCAAGCATAACGCGTTCCGATGGCAGTAAACAGTCCACTTACAAGGGGTGGCCATTGTATACTTATGCCGGTGATGCAGCTGCGGGCGCCGTAAAGGGCGATGGTGTTGATGGTGTGTGGTTTGTAGCAAAGCCCGATTATTCCGTAATGATGGCAGTGACACAACTCGTAGGAATTGACGGCATAAAATACGACAGTACTCTGAAAGCCGGCACAGGCCCCACACTGTATATGACGGATGACCACGGAGTAACCCTGTATTCGCTTGCCATTGATAAATCGGGAAAGAATAATTACACTTTATCGGATTTCAGTAACGACGCCGTTTGGCCAATAGTTCAAATAAGCTCGATACAAAACGTACCTTCAGTATTGGATAAATCAGCCTTTTCCACTATAACTGTATTTACGAAACCTCAACTTACCTATAAGGGATGGCCGGTATACAAATTCGGGGGAGATGCGAATACAAGGGGTAATACAAAAGGCGTGAGCGTAACGGTTCCAGCCCCCTGGCCTGTGATGGACCAGGCGACTAATCCGGCACCGCTATAATTATTTCATCCGATAGATAGTAGAAAACTTTGGATAATATTATTCAGATCATAGAGGGCTGCAAAAGGCAGGAACCGAGGAGCCAGAAGATGCTCTACGAGAGGTTCTATGGTTATGTATTAAAAATAGCTTTTCGCTATGTGTATCGATATGATATCGCAGTGAATGTTGCAAATGACGGGTTTGTTAAAATATTCCGTCACATTGAAAGGTTCCGCTATGAGGAGGAAGAATTTCCTGAAAGGCTTATGATGGCCTGGATGAAACGGATTGTGATTAACACGTCTATCGACGAGTTGCGAAAAAATAATATGACTCCGGAAATTGGCGGAATACCGGAATATGTTTGGGAAGAACCTGATAACAGTCAGAAAGCCGACCACCTTTTGTTGTATAAGGAACTGATCAGTTATGTAAAGAATCTTCCGCCTATGTACCGGGTTGTGTTCAATATGTTCGTAATAGATGGTTGCACCCACTTTGAAATTGCCGATACGCTGGGTATTTCAGTAGGTACATCAAAATCGAATTTATCACGTGCAAGAGGCATTTTACAAAAGATTATAAAAGAAAAAGAGGAGGCCAAATCATGGAGCATTTAGAAAACGATATGGACGACCTGTTCCAAAAAGCAGGGGAACTGTATCCGCTCAAAACCACCGGATCGGACTGGGATGCCGTGGCTGGCAAACTGCAGAACGAAGATCCCGGTGAGATACACGATCTGACCGGAGCATCTGCTGTACGCACCCGTAGAAGAACATGGCTGTTACTTTTGTTACTTATTCCGCTGGGCCTCGGTGTTTTCTATTTTTCAGGTAATATGAGCCGTGGACATCAAAACGCTATGTCAGCAAAATCCCGGAGTGGCTTTGATGATCAAAGCAAAACAAAAACTGTGATTCCGGATAATCAGACAGCACCCACGGGAACAGCAGACAACAATAAAGCAGATATTAATAAAACATCGGCATCAGATAATGGTCAAATGGAATCCCTGAAAAAGAGCAATGCTGAAAAAAGTGGAATAAGCGGAACATTATCGACCAAAAACAGGAAGCTTTCATATGCGGTTGCCGGACAAAAACCGTTGACGGCAAACAATACGCTGAATGCTCAAAATCAAATTTCTCCTTCCGGTGACAGTAGGAAATCAGATCTGAATTCTAATAATTTGAATCAGGGGTCCAAAGAAACAACGACAGTTGATGCAAATAATTCAACAAACAATGGTTCATCATCTGTTGAATCTGCGCCCAAAGCTGCTGTCGCAGTTGTTCCACAGGCTTTGTCAACACAAAATGAGACAGCAGCTGTTGTGAATAATACCGACAAAACGGAAACGTCAAAAAAAGCATCGCCTGACAGTTCTCAGTCAAAGAAAAAGACCAATACCGTTTCAAAACAGTCTAAAGGAATTTATGTTGGATTATTCGGCGGCCCCGATGTAAGCACTGTGAAGTTTCAGTCAGTTAATAATGTCGGATTAAGCGTGGGTGCCCTGATAGGTTATCGTTTCAATAACCGGCTGTCAGTGGAAACAGGGTTGATCTGGGATAAAAAATATTATTATTCCAACGGCGAATATTATAAAAAGGATGGAGTACCGCTTCCTCAAACCACTACGTTGAACGGCAGCTGCAGCATGTTTGAAATTCCGGTTGCCATACGTTTTGATTTTGCTACGAATAAGAATCACGGATTTTTTGCAAAGACCGGATTGTCGTCTTATTTGATGACTTCGGAGAAATATACATTTAACTCTAATTACCCGCCATACAGCAGGTCATTGACAAATGACACATTGCGAAATAACATTTTTAGTATCCTTCAGATAAGTGGTGGTTATGAACGGGCAATTAGTGACAAAACAAAAATGCGAGTGGAACCCTATGTGAAAATTCCTCTGCAGGGGATTGGTAAAGGCGATATGCCGATTGCGAGCTTTGGCATATATATAGGAATCACCCACTCTTTCCGCTAACGCTGACCATAAG
>DASSGT010000417.1:0-5902 GCA_035693345.1 Puia sp.
TTTTAAGTTATGCAGACGTCTATATTCAGGCGGCCGGCTTATCCAATTTACGACTCTGTACAATCAAATAAAAGAAAATAATCCAGACCCTGGCTGCGATGGGATATGCCATCCACTGTAACCATAGTGGTGACCAGCCAAATCATACGACTTACGCACCTGAAAGACTATTTCCCAAAATAAAACCCGAGGAATGTATCGATGTTCGTCATGTCAGCAAGCTCCGGATCTTTTTCCGGATCAAACAGAAATGAACCGCAGATATCGTTTTTAGCGTTCAGGTCAATATATATTTTACTCTTATCTTTCTTTACAAACAGCAGGAACCGGGCTTTTGTCACTTCCACCACCTGTATCTGCGGCCAGTATTTCCTGATCACATTGCGCGCATTCTGCATTTGGTAATAACAATCATGCGTGATGGTCGCATAGACATTCGTTTCATTCACCGACTTTATTTTATTCAGCTGCAGTGAATCCGGATTATAAAAAACTGCAGCCCGGCAGTTAATGACAACCGTATCTTCAAAACTGGAAGGCGGTTTTTTTATATTCGGAGGTTTGCTGGCCTGATCTTTCTCTATCTGTTTGCTGTTTTTTTCAGGCAATTGTGAGCAAGAGAAACTAAACATGACGATCATAATAATCGCAGATCTCACAACTTTCGGAAAAGACTCTAAAAATTCCACAACCTCGTAATATTAAATCCAATGTGAAACTGACCACCAGGTACCTTCGTACCGTTTTCTGTATATCCAAAAGGATTATTTGCATTGTACAGACTGTTCTGTTGAGGGTTCAGCAGGGTATAGTTGCCTGCGAATAACTGAAAAGTATGTCCACTGGTATTGAATTCAAACCCGAATGCGAAATTTGGATGTGGGTTATCTGTTGCAAATGTAGTCAGCGGTTGGTCGTAATCAAAAATGAATGATGTCCCTTCTGTTAACTTATATCTCGTACAAAATGAAATAGCGTACATATTAAATTTCTGTTCCTTAAAAATAACAGTGGAAGTATCGGATTTTATATAATAACCCGGAACAGAATTCTGATGTGACATGCTAAATCCAATTTGCACGGATAATTTATCATTGATCTTTCTCGCGATCATTATTTCATTGAAAAAAGACCAGCGTTGCGAATTGTAGGTAAATAGTACATTATCCGGATTTTCAACAGTTTTGACCGCAGCATTGCCATAGTATGTAACGCTGACCGGATATACGCCTGGCGTTTGTTTGATAATGGCATACTTGAGGCTTCCATCCCAGAGCATATTTACCTTACCCAGACCGAAACCGACTTCCAAATTATTTATTGGTGTATACAGAAAACCAAACCTGATATTAGCGATTCCATAAATCCCCCATAAATCCTTATAACCATTTTGAACAGATCCGAATCTATGCTGGATATCTGCTTGAAAAGTTCCTTTCACCGGAACCATGACTGTTTGGGCATCTATTACCTGACCGGTTTGGAATGTATTTTTTACAGGACGGGGTGCACGTTTTACTTCTGCCAGGGGAGCCGCTGCAGTACTATCCTGTTGCGCATACCCCGTGTTGCCAAGAATAAAAAGTGCAAACAAAAGACAAACGCCTGATATCAGTGGCCTCCTGGTTTTATTTGTAAAAACTTTCATTTGATATTAATTTTTTGAGACACTTAATTATTTGGTGCGCCATTTCTTATCCAGTCGTACACTTTCTGCCTGTCGGAAGCAGAAGGGATGTGAGTCATCATGATACCATTAATGGCTATATAGAGCTTGCTGTCTTCTGGTACAACCGTATTAACGTATCCCCCCAGTAATTGTGCATAGGATATATCTTCTGTCAGATAAGGGACCTGGCCTCCGGGAACATGACAGCCCGATAAGGCGCAATTGTTATTCCATAACGGTTGGAGGTCCCCGCTATAGCTTACAAATTGTGGGGGAGCAGTCTGGGAAGTGGTGGGAAGAATAACATCCTGATAGCAACTCGTTGCTCCCAAACCCACGAGGAGTAATAATCCTCCAAATACTAATAATCGTTTCATTATTGTAATTTTTGTGGGTGACTACTTATTATTGAAATTCATATTACACTGAACAGTCAGAACGTCTGACACTTCACCCGTCGTCATTCCAAAGGATCTGCAGTTAAAACTGAAATTTAATTGCAAACCAAATACATCATAAGCACTGGCTGTACCTGCCCCTGTGGTTTCTCTTTTAATATATGAGAGTGTTCCATTCACGGTGGTGTCATGAGGCGCCGAGAGTAAACCTTTCCAGGTCATTGTCATCGTGACAATGTATCCGGAATTATTTGGATCAAATTCCACCTTAGTTGTTTTGATCAGGGCAATATTTGAATCAATCAGGTTTTGAGTTCCCGAAATAATTTTCGGAGCTCCTACATAACCTAAATAGCATCCTCCGTCTCTTCCTGGTTGCCCCGTATTGGAGGTATTCATCTGTACATAACCATTAAAATAGGTTTTTGCGGGGTCGCTTTCATAGAAAGCCCAGGAACTATCTTTCAAAGGCTGACCCGTAGTTACATATTGCTTTTTTTGTGCATTGGAAATACTGCTGACACCAAATGCATTAAACCGGCCGGTCAGCAATCCTGATGCCCCCAGATAATTGGCTGACCATAAGACACTGGAATGTACCTGGTCAAACTTCCATTGACTGGTATCCCCGGCTGTCATAGTCCCTGGCAGGAAAATACCATTACTTCGATTGATAACGGGTGTGTTTGATGCTGGTGGCGGAAGTACCATGTTCTCATGCGTACAACTGGTTACGTATCCGCCGATGCTGACTAAAAAAAACAACGCTAATAATATCTTTTCGCTATGCTTTCTCATAAACGGTATTATTTTATGATTTACTGATAAAGGCGAAGGCTTTGTAAAACTATTCTCAAAAAATGTCCGGGTTCCTGACCTTAATCACCCGGGTATATGATATTTATACATCTTGGGGCCGGTTATTGAGATTTACCTGAACAATTGATTTTCCAGTGATTTCAAACTTATTTGTAGAGAGCGGTCATTAGACGATCAGGAATCTTTATTCTAAAAGAATTAAAAGGTATTGTAATCAGATTTGTAATTTTGGCGCAGACCACAAATTGATATAATGAAAAACAGCTGCCTTTTTATTTTCATGGCAGGGATTATTTTCCTGTCTTTTGCCTGCAATAGTACAGCTACAAATACACCTGTAACTGCAGCAAATGATTCTTCCATATCAGTGAATAAAAATGATGTGATTAATGAGGGATTTCTCAATAAAGAAGCACAGTCCAAACTGACGCCGGACTCCGTTCTGCAAATCTTAAAACTGGGCAACCTGGATTATACAGGCGATAACCTGGTTATCCGCAATACTTCGGAAAGAATAAGAAAGGCATCACTGGGGCAATATCCTGCGGCCGTCATCTTATCCTGTCTCGACTCACGTGTGCCGGTAGAAGACGTATTTCATTGTGGTATTGGGGATCTGTTTGTTGCCCGGGTGGCGGGAAATATTTCCAATGAAGATATTTTAGGAAGTCTTGAATATGGTTGTAAGGTCTCCGGCGCCAAACTAATCGTAGTCCTGGGACATGAATATTGCGGCGCTGTCAAGTCTGCTATCGACAATGTTAAACTGGGAAATATAACGATCCTTCTGGATAAAATCCGGCCCGCTGTGATGAAGACAGACAGCTTCCCGGGTGAGAAAAGTTCAAAAAATCCGGCATTTGTCGAAGCCGTATGCCGTCAGAATATTCTAAACACAATAAAAACGATCCGCACAAAAAGTCCGATTCTCATGGAAATGGAAAACAAAGGAGAAATTAAAATCGTCGGCGCAGAATATCATATGGAAACAGGCAGGGTGGACTTTTTTTAGATCATTCCACCACACCCGAATCATTTAAAGCAAGAAAAACGGTTTGGACATAAAAGTTTGTTTCGAAACGTGCGGAGATATTTCAACATGAAGTTTTAGATGATCGTGGATTGAATTTTCCAGATCAGAAAGCGTTATTCTGTCATTTAGTTCGATACATCCATCCTGTCCGTACGGACTTATATCACTGATTTTTACTTCAGGTGACAACATAACCCAGTCGTTATTCGAATGGGCTTTTTCATTAGTGCTGAAAAAATTGATATCCAGCGAAGGGAAAAAATGCGAAAAGCTACTTTGTATTTCCGCGATGGTATCGTTGCAGCAAAAATGAAAAATTTGTCTTTTCATTGGATCAATCATTAGATGTGCCAAAGAAATAAAAGAAAATCCTGACAACACATGATGTCCCTCTCCTCCTCGTATGATTTTAATCAATTTTTGTTCTGCGCCGGGCTGACTGGTTACCAGTTTCAGACTATGACCTTCTAATCACAGATAAACAGGATTTGGAGTCTACCAACAAATGGGTATTTTTTCAGAATCAAATCCTGAGTACATTCACAAACATTTCCTAAGATCAATATTGGATCGACCATGAATAATGGTCGAATATTTTTTTTAAGTGTATATGCTGTTCACCCATGGTAAACGGCGTTTGCTCTCTTCTGCAAGTTTTATACGCTGCTAATCCGGAAGTTAAACGAATGACCCGCGGAATACCCGGTTAATGTTTTACCTCCGTGTACTGTAACCTTCATTGCTTAAACCTTAAAAAATCTTTTATGAAAAAATTTCTACTTTGGCCAAATAACCGCAGGGGCAGTTATTCGCTGATTTGCTTTATCATGGCAATCGTTTGTTTCACGGGTTGCAGAAAAGAACCCGGGTTCAGAACGGATCTTCCTCCTTCTCTTTATAACTCCGATGTGATTGATAAATGGATGACGCTTGAGATACGTTTTTATAAAGATGCAACAGGCATTCTCAACGGGGCGTTCGCACGTCCGTTTGCATATTCCGGTATCAGCGCTTACGAATCCATTGATCCCGGATTACTTTCCTGGAAGCATAAATACAACGGATTATCCGACCTTCCGGAAACAGACAGGTTTAAAAAATATAACTGGCCTGCCAGTGTAAATGCTTCGCTCGCGGAGTTTAACAGAAGTTTTTTTACATCAACCAATTTGAATGCAACAGATCTGGCTGCCATTGACTCGCTGGAAAACGCCATTTCTTCAACTTTCAGCGGCGAATATCCTGACGTACTTTCGAGATCGGTGGCATTTGGCAAATCCATTGCGGACGCCATTTTTGCCTGGTCCCTTACAGACAGCTACATTCAAAATAATGCACTTCCTTATACTCCCCCGGTAGGTGTGGGATTGTGGGTTGCAACTCCTCCGGGTTTCGGGTCAGCCCAGGGACCATTTTGGGGGAATAACCGTCCCATTATAGATGGTAGTGGAGACAATGCGCAACCTGGTCCGCCAATTCCATACTCCGAGGATCCGTCATCTCCTTTTTATAAAGAAGTGAATGACTTATATATGGCATCAAAAGTGTTGACGACCGATCAGAAAAACTGGGCCATCTTCTGGAGAGATATACCGGGCGTGACAACACCCGGCCATTGGTTGAGCATTATCCAGCAGGTCATCCGGCAAACACATAGCCGGCTCGACAAAGCAGCCCTGACCTATGCACTCGTTGGAATTTCTTTGAATGAAGGTGTGATCAGTGTATTTAAAACCAAATATGTTTACAACCAGGTCAGACCGATCACTTACATCAGGAAAGTGATTGGTGATACCGCCTGGCTTTCCCTGCTTACGACTCCGGCCCATCCCGAATATCCGTCTGCACACTCGGTTGTTTCGGCAGCGGCTTCAGAAGCTCTCACCGCGATCTATGGAAATATCGGACCATTTACAGATCATACCTGGGACTATCTCGGATTCCCTGCCCGTACATTCAATACTTTCCGTGACATCGGCATAG
>DASSGT010000418.1:0-7794 GCA_035693345.1 Puia sp.
GCCATAAAGTAGATGACTGGATTGGGAAGGTCAGGCATTCAACACCCGGCGTGGGACTTATTTCTCCGCCGCCACATCATGATATTTATTCAATTGAGGATCTTGCACAGTTAATATTCGATTTGAAAAATTCAAACCGCAACGCTAGAATAAATGTAAAACTGGTTTCAAAAGCGGGCGTGGGAACGATTGCAGCAGGTGTTGCCAAAGCAAAATCAGATGTGATATTGATTTCCGGTCATGATGGCGGTACCGGCGCATCACCGATCAGTTCTATCCGTCATACCGGTCTACCCTGGGAATTGGGATTGGCAGAATCTCATCAGACACTGGTAAAAAATAAATTACGCAGTCGCGTTGTATTGCAAACCGATGGACAATTAAAAACCGGTCGTGATATCGCGATCGCTACTTTGCTCGGGGCAGAGGAATGGGGTGTGGCAACTGCTGCACTCGTTGTGGAAGGGTGTATCATGATGCGCAAATGTCATATGAATACCTGCCCGGTAGGTGTCGCAACACAGGATCCGGAATTGAGAAAACGGTTTACAGGAAACGCGGATCATGTTGTGAACCTGTTTAAATTTCTGACCAGAGAATTAAGGGAGATTATGGCAGAGTTGGGATTCCGAACCATTGATGAAATGGTAGGTCAGGTAGAATGTCTGGAGGTTAATGACAACCTGAAACACTGGAAGTCAAAAAAATTAAATCTGTCTCCGATATTGTTTAAAGAGCCTACCTCGATGTATACAGGTATTCATCATTCAGAAGATCAGGACCATGGCCTGGAAGATGTTCTGGACTGGAAACTACTGGCGGCAGCCAGGCCGGCACTCGAATCCGGTCAAAAGATATCTGCAACATTTAATGTAAAGAATACCAACCGTACTATCGGTACCATTCTGTCAAACGAAATTTCCAAACTGTATAAATCGAAGGGGCTTCCTGCTGATACCATTCATTTCAAACTGAAAGGAACCGCGGGTCAGAGCTTTGGTGCTTTCAACACTTCCGGCGTTACCCTTGAACTCGAGGGAGACGCAAATGATTATTTCGGAAAGGGATTATCGGGTGCGAGGTTAATCGTCTATCCGGCGCCTGATGCAGGATTTGTTCCGGAAGAAAATTTCATCATAGGTAATGTAGCATTTTATGGAGCTACATCAGGTGAAGCCTTTATCAGGGGAAAGGCCGGGGAACGATTTGCTGTTCGTAATTCCGGCGCCAATGCAGTAGTGGAAGGCATCGGGGATCATGGTTGTGAATATATGACAGGGGGCAGAGTGCTGATTCTGGGCTCAACCGGGCGGAATTTTGCTGCCGGCATGAGCGGAGGAATAGCCTACGTATATAATGTAGACGGAAATTTCCCCTCGCTCTGCAATCCGGAAATGATTGACCTGGATCCCCTGAATGACGAAGACATTCTGGAAATGAAAGATATGATTTCCCGTCACTACGCTTATACCGGAAGTACGGTTGCAAAATTCGTTCTGGAAGATTTTGAAAATCAGCTACGGAATTTCGTAAAGGTGTTTCCAAAAGATTATAAAAAAGTATTACAAGAGAAGAAGGCCCGTGTAGGCGTCAATTCCTGATCATCAATTTTAAGAAAAAAGAAATGGGTAAACCAACAGGGTTTCTGGAGTATAACCGTGAACTTCCTTCCAAACGTTCAGTACAGGAAAGAAGAAAGGACTATAATGAATTTGTGAACATGTATGAGCCGGAACAACTGAACAAACAGGCCGCCCGTTGCATGAACTGCGGCATTCCTTTTTGTCACCATGGATGTCCGCTCGGAAATGTAATTCCGGAATTTAATGATGCCGTTTACCGCAAAGCCTGGCAGGACGCTTATGATATTCTGGTTACAACAAATAATTTCCCCGAATTTACCGGCAGAATTTGTCCTGCGCCCTGCGAAACAAGCTGTGTGCTGGGAATCAACCAGCCTGCGGTTACCATCGAAGAGATCGAAAAACATATCATTGAAATTGCTTTCGAGAAGGGTTTTGTAAAAGCAAAACAACCCAATATCCGGACGGGGAAAAAAATTGCCGTCATTGGCTCAGGACCTGCCGGTCTGGCTGCCGCCGCACAATTAAATTCGGCAGGTCATACCGTGACTGTTTTTGAAAGAGATGATGCCCCCGGTGGTTTGCTGAGATATGGTATCCCCGACTTTAAGCTGGAGAAATGGATCATTGATCGCAGAATTAATCTGCTTGAGCTGGAAGGTGTTGTTTTTCGTTGTAATACAAACGTTGGTGTGGATGTCCGGGTCGATGAATTAACGCGTGATTTTCACGCCGTCATACTCTGTGGAGGCTCTACTATACCCAGGGATCTGACGATACCGGGCCGTGAGTTGAAAGGAACTTATTTCGCTATGGATTTTCTGAAACAACAAAATAAAAGAGTTCGTGGTGTACCTGTATTGGAAGAGGATATTTTGGCCACAGGAAAAAATGTAATCGTCATAGGAGGCGGTGATACAGGAAGTGATTGTGTCGGCACATCCAACCGCCAGGGAGCCAAAACCATTACACAATTTGAATTGCTTCCACAACCACCAAAAGAAAGAACTGCTTATATGCCCTGGCCAACATTTCCTATGATTCTAAAAACAACCTCGTCACATGAAGAAGGTGTTGAAAGGCAATGGGCCATGGCCACGAAGGAATTTATTAGTGATGAAAAAGGGAATCTGAAAGCACTTAAAATAGTTCAGCTTGACTGGAAGATGGCAGAAGATGGCAGACCGGCAAAATTTGTGGAAGTACCCGGATCGGTGCAAAAAATCCCCTGCGAATTAGCTCTGCTGGCCATGGGATTCGTACATCCACAGCAGGACGGTCTTGTCAATGAACTCGGACTGGAACTCGATGAGCGCGGAAATGTCAGGGCATCAGAAAAATCATATGAGACCAATATCAAGAAAATATTTACTGCCGGTGATATGCGTAGAGGTCAGTCACTGGTCGTTTGGGCTATCAGCGAAGGCAGGGAATGTGCCCGTAAAGTGGATGAATTTCTTATGGGGTCTTCATTACTTGAAACCAAGGATCATTCATTGATAGGAGTCACTTATTAAGCTTAAGGCTCAACTCGAAAAGCGTAAAGCTTCACAACATTGGTTTAATCAACAGAATGCAACTGGTTGTAATAAATTCAGCACCGGAAGGTGCTTTTTTGTTTTATAAACTTTTATCTCATTCTAATTTTAGGCTTTGAGCTTTACGCTTTAAGCTTTGGGCTTTGCTGGGGGATATCCCTTAAATTTATAGTAATAATGAAATATGGACTATCAAATCATGCTCAATAAAGTTGAGCAATACGCCAAAGATTCCTTTGATCATACGAATCTGAATAACCTGCTTTATCATAATCTCCGTCATACAGAATCTGTCGCATCTTACGCCAGGCAGATTGCCCGTCACTACCAACTCGGCGCTCGCGATTACTTTATAGTCGTGGCGTCAGCATGGCTGCATGATCTGGGGTATACTTTAGAAAGGGCGAATCATGAAGCAGAGGGTGCTGGCGCTGCCGCCGTATTTCTTGGAAATCTCGGATTATCAGGCGTAGATATCGATGCGATAAAAGGTTGTATACTGGCAACCAAACTGCCACAGGATCCGCATAATCTGCTCGAAGAAATAGTTTGCGACGCCGACCTCTATCACCTGGGCACTTCGCATTTCAGCGAGCTGAATAAGATGATGCGAAAAGAAACGGAAGAAGCGACGAATATAAAAGTGTCAAAGGACGACTGGAGGGTAAAAACGATCAATTTTCTTGAATCGCATACTTATCATACGGAATATGCAAAACTCCTCTTGAACGATCAGAAGAAAAAAAATCTGGAAGAACTAAAAGAAAAATCCGAATCTAAATTTCAGCAGGATCTGCGCCCTAAATCATCACTGGCCATTGCTGAACCCTCAGATGGTGCAACGCTTCATCATGAAAAACATAAAAAAGACAAGGAAAAAAATGAGCGACCTGAAAGGGGAATCGAAACCATGTTCCGGGTAAGCTCTTCCAACCATCAGCGCCTCAGTGATATGGCGGATAATAAAGCGCATATCATGATCACGGTGAATTCGATCATACTTTCCGCCGTTATCAGTTTATTGTTGCGGAAACTGGATGAAAACAGTTATCTGATGATCCCGACATTTATGTTATTAGCCGCCAGCCTGATTACAATTATATTTTCTATCCTCGCTACCCGTCCGACCATTCCGAATGGGATATTTTCGAAGAAAGATATTGAAGATAAAAAAGTAAATCTTCTATTCTTTGGGAATTTTTACAGGATGAAACTTCCGGACTATAAAGAAGGCATGGAAAAGATGATGGCAGACAAGGACTATTTGTACGGAAGTCTGATAATGGATGGATTTGCGCAGGGAAAAGTACTCGGAAAAAAATATCAGTTGCTGCGAATATCTTACAATGTATTTATGTTCGGATTGATTCTGTCGGTCATTGCATTTATAATTGCTTCGGCATTCTATGGAAAATAACTATTCGTGCTTCATTTTTTTATTTATCTGTAGCCTGGTCGTCACCAGTTCCTGTGAAAGCCAACGGCAACCTTATACTTCCCCGCCCGGATATAATTTAAATTCTCCGAAAAGCTTTAAAATGCCCAATGTACTTAGAGAAATATCGGGGATTGTCTTTTATAAAGAAACCGGTGACACATTATATGCAGAGCAGGATGAGGAGGGTAAGGTATTCCGTTTTAAATTAGGCGACGCGAATATACAGGTTACCCGTTTTGGGAAAAAGGGAGATTTTGAAGATATATCGGCTGTTAACAATTTTATTATCATGCTCAGAAGCGATGGCGTACTATTTACTTTCCCGATAACTGAAATGCAGAAAAAAGAGACAGACAAAGTGAAGATATTCGAAGACCTTTTACCAGATGGCGAATACGAAGGCCTTGCTTCTGAATACGGGAGCAATAAACTGTATGTACTTTGCAAACACTGCCGAAACGAAAAAACAAATAAATGGGGAGGCGGCACCATATTACAAATAGATGCTGCCGGCGTGTTGACTCCTGCAGGAAATTTCGAACTGGATATTAAGGAAATCGATGCGATCTCTCATTCACGAAAAATAAATTTTCATCCCTCGGCGCTGGCTCAAAATCCATTGACAAAAGAATGGTTTATTCTTTCCTCTGTTAATAAAATGCTGGTCGTAGCTGACCAAAATTGGAAAGTTAAATCGGTGTACCCTCTGAATCCTTCCTTGTTCGTGCAACCCGAAGGAATCGCCTTTGACCGGCAGCAAAATCTTTATATTTCGAATGAGAAGGGTTTGTCATCAGCCGCTACCATTCTCTTATTTGCCTATAATAAAAATTAGTTCAGATCCTGTCTACTACGATAAAACGGGAACCCGGGTTATTTTTAATCAGAGTAGCTTATATTCGACGATACCAGAACAGCTGAAAAATGAAGTCATTTTTATACTTCTGCATCGGAATACTGACTATCCACGTAGTGAATGCGCAGGATTCTGTTTTGCAAAGGATCATCATGATTGGCGATGCCGGTGAAATCGGCAAGGAGCAGCAGGCTGTTATTCCATCTGCCGCTAATCTTGTGATTCCCGGAAAAACCACTGTCATTTATCTGGGGGATAATATTTACCCCCGTGGAATCGGTTTACCAGGCAGTAAGGAGGAAGAAACAACCAAAAAGATTCTGCAATCCCAGTTTATTCCTATGCGCAGCAAAGGTGCACCAGTGTACTTTATTCCGGGAAACCACGATTGGGATAAACAGGGGAAAAACGGACTGGCAAAAATAAAACAGGAGTGGTATTATCTGGATGGATTAAACGATTCGCTATTAAAATTGCTTCCACCAGATGGATGTCCCGGTCCTACGGAAATAAATATTTCTGATGAACTGGTTATTATCGTGTTCGATAGCGAGTGGTGGTTATTCCCGTTTGATAAAACGAATTTGCTGGCTGAATGCAATTGCCGTACAAAGAAAGATGTGATATTGCGGATGCAGGAATTATTGTATAAGAACCGGAATAAAACCATTTTCCTGGCATCTCATCATCCATTTCAGAGTTACGGAAGTCACGGGGGTTATTTTTCCTGGAAAGATCATATATTCCCGCTAACGGCAGCCAATGAAAATCTGTATCTGCCACTTCCCATTGTTGGTTCTCTATACCCGTTACTCAGAAAAACCTTCACCAATCCGGAAGACCTTCATCACCCATTGTATAAATCAATGATCAGGCAGGTAGATGCCGTTTTTGACAGCTTTCCCAACCTTATACATATTGCGGGTCACGAGCACGGACTTCAATTTATCAAGGGTAAACAGATTCAGGTTGTCAGTGGCTCCGGATCCAGGGAATCGTATGCGAAAAAAACTAAAAACTCTCTCTTCGCGGCAGCCGATCAGGGTTTTGTTTCAGCAGACCTTATGATAAACAGAACCGTTCGTCTTACATTTTATGAATACCAGGAAAACAGCAGTGTTCCCGTATTCAGTTACAACCTCCCTTATAAACAAATGAGTTTTGAAGAAGATTCTGTATATGCAGCCAGTTTGGGGGATAGTGTCATTAGAAGTGTTCATCCCCGATATGACTATCCGGGAAAATTTCACCGGAAACTATTTGGAGAAAACTACCGTAAGGAATGGGCCAGGCCGACCAAACTACCTATTATTAGAATATCCAGTTTTCATGGAGGCTTATTTCCCTTACAGCGGGGTGGCGGCATGCAATCGAATTCCCTGCGGCTGGTAGACAGTTCCGGAAATGAATGGGTGATCAGAAGTGTTGAAAAATCGGTTGACCTGATACTGCCCGAAGCTTTGAGAAGTACCTTTGCCAGAGATTTTCTGGATGATGTCACCAGTGGTCAACATCCGTTTTCCGCACTGGCAGTGCCTCCGATTGCCAATGCAGTAAATATTCCTTATGCCAATCCGCAAATAGGTGTCATTGCACCAGACAAAAATCTGGGTTTATATGAGAAGTATTTTGTAAATACTATATGTCTGATTGAAGAGCGTGAGCCAGATGGTAAATCGGACAATACCGGTAAAATGTTGAATAATCTTGATAAAGACAACGACAACTCTGTAAAAGGAAAAGAATTCCTGAGGGCAAGGATGCTGGATATGTTTCTCGGCGACTGGGACCGGCATGAAGATCAATGGAGATGGCATAATACGGATACAGGAAAAGATAAGCGATACCAGGCCGTTCCCCGTGACCGCGACCAGGTATTCCATGTAACGCAGGGATTCCTTCCCAAACTTGCAGCCAATCCATACATACTTCCCACTCTGCAGAATTTCAGCGGAAAAGTGGAACATCCTGAATACTCCATGTTCAAATCACGCTTTCTGAATGCTTACCCTGATATGCAATTCGATCATAACGACTGGATGAAATTAACTGACCGGTTTAAAAATGAAATTACAGACAGCGTGCTGGAAACAGCATTATTAAAATTGCCTGCTGAATCGTATAAACTACGGCATGAAGTATTACTGGATAAATTGAAACAGCGACGGGCAGACATGCCCAGGGCAATGGAATACTATTATAAGTTTATCAATAAAATCGCGGACATCAAACTGAGTGATAAAAATGAATGGGTCAGCATCCAGGATGCAACGGATGGTTCGTTACGGGTGACTGTAAGGAAAATTAATAAGAACGGCGAAGTAAAAGGTGAACTGATGGACAAGACATTCGAAGCCGGACTAACAAAAGAAATCAGGA
>DASSGT010000419.1:0-2565 GCA_035693345.1 Puia sp.
AGACAAAATGAATTACTGAAAAGCCAGACGGTCGCCTCCAATGACCAGCATTAATAACTGAATATTTGCATTCACTTACCTTTAGGTGGATGCAAATGTTTAAGTATGAATTTAAAAGTCATTTCCTTCCAGCTTGCAGACAGCATCGACATAAAACTTTTCAAGTCCTCCTTCCCTGCCACGCTTCACTATTCGGACACGGATGAATTATTTTATACAATAGACAATCAGAAATATCTGTATGTTTTCAAATACGGCATCGTTTGCTTTCTGGGTTATTCAGAAACCGAGATGGCGGCTTTTTTTAAGATCATAGAACCGCATTGTAAGAATCTGTTTGATCAGCGCCTGAGCGATGAGTTCGACATTGAAACAGAAGCCCCGGCTATTAATTATGGATACAACAAAATAGAGATCCCGGCTCCCAGCGTAGATGAATTGCGTCTCATCATGCTGAACGTTTCACAAAGCGTCGCCCTGGACTATTATAACCAGCAGACCAATTCATTACTGGAAGAAACCAATTCCCACACACAGTTACTCGAAAGAAAAGGCAAGATTTTCATGGGTGGCATCAAATTGAAAAAATATATCGGGCGCACCTTAAATCTGAAGAACCGTATATCTGTCAACCTCTACATTTTTGATTCTCCCGAAGAAACCTGGGAAAATGAAAACCTGAATAAACTGGATATCGGATTAAAGAAAACGTTCGACCTGCAGGCGCGTTTTCGCACCATTCAGGAAGGACTGAGCATAGTGAAGGAGAATATGGAATTGTTCAAAGATCTTCTGCAGAACCGCAACAGTAATACACTTGAATGGGTTATCATCATATTGATATTGGTCGAAGTCATAAATATTTTTATCAGAAGTCCCCGTTAATGTAACTGCGAAACATCACTCAATCATCAGATCAAATGAAAATTATACTGATAACTGCAATTACGATCAGCGTTCTGGCCTGCCATCAGTCAGGACACAGTGGTCATCAGGATTTGCAAAATCAAATTGACAGCCTGCGGAACAAAATAGCTCATGCTTATTCACCCGGCGTCGGTGAATTTATGTCTTCCATTCAAATGCATCATGCCAAATTATGGTTCGCAGGCAAAAACGAAAACTGGGACCTGGCTAATTTTGAAATAGAGGAAATCCAGGAATCCCTGGATGATATCCAGCAATATTGTGCTGACAGTCCCAGCATAAAAACATTACCGATGATATTTGCACCACTGGATAGCGTGAAACATGCCATTTCTGAAAAAAATACTGGCCGGTTTAAAACCAGTTTCAATCTGTTGACGAATACCTGCAATAGCTGCCATCAGGCATCCAATCGTCCGTTCAACGTCATCCGGATTCCGGATACACCACCTGTTTCAAACCAGGTTTTTGAGAAAAACAATCATTAAATATCTGCACTGAAAGCGGTAAATGATCTATCTTCAAAGCCTGTCCGACACCGCAATAACGATTGTCTTGCTATTCATTGCGTCAACTATATTATATGGCCATTCGCGTAGCAATTAATCATAAAACCGCCTATCATTACGACCGGTTTGTATCCCTGTCACCGCATATTTTCCGACTGAGACCTGCGGTTCATTCACGCACACATATAGAGGCATATTCATTCAAAGTATATCCGGAAAATCATTTTATAAACTGGCAGCAGGATCCCTTTGGAAACTTTCAGGCAAGGGTTGTATTTCCTGAAAAAACAAAAGAACTCCGTATTGAAGTGGAAGTGATCGCCAACATGACAGTGATCAATCCCTTTGATTTTTTTGTTGAAGAATACGCTGAACAGTTTCCATTTAAATATACAGAACAACTAAAGGGTGAACTGATCCCTTATCTCGAAATAAAAGAAGACGGACCCCTGCTAAACAAATGGATCGAAGGGCTGGACAGAAGCAAAAAAAACATCAACGACTTCCTTGTTTATATAAACAGGAAACTCAGTCAGGATATCAATTACAATATCCGCATGGAAGCGGGTGTGCAGACCTGTGAAGAAACACTCGGACTTGCTCTGGGTTCCTGCCGCGATTCCGCCTGGCTGCTCGTACAAATTTTCCGGCGTCTTGGGCTGGCAGCGCGTTTTGTTTCAGGATATCTGGTGCAACTAACCGCCGATATAAAATCCCTGGACGGACCTTCCGGCCCTGAGAATGATTTTACTGATCTGCATGCGTGGACGGAAGTATATGTGCCTGGTGCAGGCTGGATCGGCCTGGATCCGACATCCGGTTTATTTGCCGGCGAAGGTCATATTCCCCTGGCCTGTACACCCGACTATGTAAGTGCAGCACCTGTTGTAGGTGCTTCCGATCCATGCGAAACAGAGTTTTCATTTTCAAATACTGTTACACGTATTCACGAGGATCCCCGCGTCACCAAGCCATATTCAGAAGAACAATGGCTGGCTATAAACGCAACGGGATATAAAATTGACGAAGACCTGGATAAAGGTGATCTGCGCATGACCATGGGCGGTGAACCTACATTTGTTTCGATTGATGATATGGAGTCAGATCAGTGGAATACCACTGCCGATGG
>DASSGT010000420.1:0-7065 GCA_035693345.1 Puia sp.
TGGATAGTAATAAACAAGTACTTCGTATCAGTGTGAACATGGCAGACATTGGAAGTATCCGTTTGCCTCAAATTCTGGATCAGGTAAAAAACAGGGCAGATGAATTATTTGATACGGCGCATTATAAAATCGAATTCACCGGTACAACCGTGACCTTTCTGGAGGGAAGTGCCTTCATTATTGCAGGACTGAAGCAAAGTATCATCTGGGCCTTTTTATTGATAGCCGCATGCATGTTATATCTCTTTAAAAGTATACGAATCCTGATTTGCTCCCTGTTGCCGAATCTGATACCACTTGTAATCACCGCCGGTGTTATGGGATGGGCAGGAGTTCCGTTAAAACCTTCCACCGTTCTTGTTTTCAGTATCGCATTAGGTATCGCGATTGATATCACCATCAGGTTCCTGGTAAATTACAAACAGGATCGAAATGTCAATAGCACCGTTGAAAGCACGGTCATTCAAACCATTCACTCCACCGGAATCAGTATTGTATATACGTCTCTCGTGCTGATTGCAGGATTTGTTATTTTTTGTTTTAGTGGATTCGGCGGAACACAGGCACTTGGCTGGCTGACGTCTCTTACCCTCGTGATGGCCACACTTACAAACCTGATATTTCTGCCTGCTTTACTAATATCTATCAGTCCAAAGAAGAACAATTTGGAAATATGAAGTTGTGGAGATGTGTTGTTGAGAGAATGAAATGTAAAATTAAATTCTTAATTAAATTGACAATTTCATTCTCTCATTTGTCAAATTAACACAATTCCACAATTCCCAATTGTGAAAATAGGTTAGTTTAAAATTTGTCTAAGTTTAGCATCAAGATCCTCTCCTCGCAACGATTCAGCGATCACTTTACCAGAGGGATCCACGAGTACATTAAAAGGAATTCCCTGAAATCCGAACGTCTCAACTGCCTGGCTATTCCAATATTTCAGGTCACTCATTTGTGTCCAGTTTAAATGATCCTGTGCAATGGCCTTTTTCCAAGAATCCTTGTCTTTATCGAGTGAGACACCCAGAATTGTAAAATTTTTTCCTTTGAATTCGTTATAGGCTTTTACCACATTTGGATTTTCCATCCTGCAGGGCCCGCACCAGCTCGCCCAAAAATCTATCAGAAGATATTTCCCTTTGAAAGAAGAAATGGATACTTGTTTACCGTTAGGATCAGGCATGACCAATTCAGGAACCGTCTTTCCAACCCAGGATTCACCACCGGATGATTGCTGATCAGGGGGTTGTTGACTGTTCTTTTCCATTTCTGCCAGGAAAGCATTTCCGGGAAAGCGTGCTTTCAGATCCTTTAAAGAAGTTTGCATTTGATCCGGCTGAAAACTCCTGGAGGCCCATCCGAGCGCCAATACGGCCAGCGTTGCATTCGGTGTAGTCTGAATAAATTGCTTTAGATAGTTATTCAGCTCGTCAACAGCCACATTTTTTTTATTGTTGGCAGCCACCAGGACACTGTCAGGAGCATTGATTTTCTTCAGACTGTCGAGCTGCCCAAAGGATAATTGTATTTCATTATTCAGATTACTTACCCGGGAAAGCAGATCCTGCAATTGTTTGCTGGCCGGGGAACCAGTCACAGTATAAAAATCTTTTGTTTTAGAAAGATCCGCAACGATTTGAATTTCTGAAACATCATTTATAAGAGGCACAGACACAACATTGTCACCGAAAACCAGTTCAAATATTTCCTCGGTCTGACTCTTACCACGAAAAGTCAGATTACCCGAGCCACCAGATATTTTTTGCGAATCAATGATCAGCGGAGGTTGCGACTTTCCATATACAATTTCCTCCAGGAACACCCATCCATCAGAATTTCCTGTATTCTGCGGAGCCATCATTTTGTCACTGTTTGAGTAAGCGAGTTTTACCTGGAACCGGCTTTTATCACCGTTTTTGCATCCCGCCAAAATAAAAAAGCAGGCCAGGGTATGAAAGAGTATTTTTTTCATTTCTTTTATTAATATTTATTTCTCAAGTGTTTGGATAAGTAGTTGATTGGTTAGCTGAGGATCCGCTTGTCCTTTTGAAATTTTTTTTACTTCGCCGACGAACAGACCAAGCAAACCTTTTTTCCCTTTTTTATATTCCAAAACCTTATCCGGCATTTTATCCATCGCCTGCTTTACCCATTCAAGAATCTGTGCTTCATCGCCAGTCTGTATCAGATTGAGGCGGGTTGCAATTTCCAAGGGATCCAAGTCTGTCCGGGTAATCATTTCCGGGAAAATCCTGGAAGATGCTGTTGAAAAATGTATCTGTCCTTCTTCCACCAATGTTATAAGAGAAGCCATGCGGGCCGGTTCTATGGGAAAAGACGAAATCGAAATACTTTTTTCATTGAGAAAAGATTTTACGGGGCCCAATAGCCAGTTGGCCGCAGCTTTATAAGAAGTTGTCAATAAAATCAGGGATTCAAAATAGTCAGCAGTTTCTTTATCATCCGTGATCACTTCTGCATCATATCTGCTCAACTTATATTTCTTTATATATCTGCTTATGAGTTCTTCCGGCAAGGCAGGTATCGTCGCATGCACATCCAGCAGAAATTCAGGCGTCACTTCAAATGGAGGCAGATCCGGGTCGGGGAAATAGCGGTAGTCATTCGCCTCTTCCTTTGAACGTAAAGAAAATGTTGTTCCGTTTATTGCATCGAAACTGCGTGTTTGCTGTTCGATGGCTTGATTTTTTTCTGCCAGTCCTTTCATCCGAATTACTTCAAAGTCTATTGCCCGCTTTACATTTCGGATCGAATTCAGGTTTTTAATTTCCACCTTGGTGCCCAAAACACGATCACCTTTTTTCCGGATGGAAACATTCGCATCGCAACGCATACTTCCCTCTTCCATGTTTCCATCGCAAACGGCAAGATAACGCAGAATACGTCTGAGATTTGTCAGGAAAGCGACTGCTTCATCCGGACTATTTAAACAGGGCTCTGTTACGATTTCTATCAGCGGAACACCGGCACGATTGAAGTCCAGGCAGGTAAAATCATGATCCATATCGTGGATACTTTTCCCTGCATCTTCCTCCAGATGTATACGATTCAGTTGTATTTTTTTCTCTTCGTCAGCCATACCGATGTTCACATAACCTCCTTTACAAATAGGGGTTGTGTGTTGGGATATCTGGTATCCTTTCGGAAGGTCAGGATAGAAATAGTTTTTGCGCGCAAAGTAATTCCTCGTTTCAATTTCAGAATGACAGGCAAGACCCATTTTAACAGCCATACGAACCGCTTCTTTGTTAAGAACGGGTAAAGTACCCGGATAACCAAGGGTGACCGGACTGATTTGCGTATTCGGTTCGGCTCCAAAACCAGTTTCATCTGCACTAAACAGCTTTGTTTTAGTCAGTAACTGTGCATGCACTTCCAAACCTATTACTGTTTCGTATACTTCCGCAGCCATATCAAAAATTAAGCAACCGGAAACAAACAAAAGCGCAAAGAATGGCCAGCTAATAGCCGGTTCTTTGCGCTTGGCGTGAACCAGTTGTATCCAGTGCACGAAGGTAAAAAATCGCAGGAATTTCCTATGAAATCATTTGATCTGTCTAGAGTTCAGCTGTTTTTAGTTTCCGTGGTATTTTTATGTCAATATCCTGACTTACACCCGCACGAAGTATTTTAACTTTTATAACCGGTTTGTGTCGGGCCTCTTCCATTTGATCAACCAGCTCACTCGTGCTATTGACTTCGGTTCCATCAAACTGAATAATAATATCACCCTTTTTTAGACCAGACTTAAATGCAGCTGAACTGTCTTCCACTTCCAGGACATTCACTCCTTTACCATCCTCAGCATCCTGTGCTTTAATGCCCAGCTTCGGCTGTTTATGTCCCCAGGAGTCCATATCCATTCCATACATATCCGGCATCGGCGGCATTTTGAAATTGTAATTATAATTGAAATCCTTTTGTTTAAACTCCGATTTTTCCAGCGTCGCCATGACCGATTGTTCTTTCCCATCTCTCGTAAAAATGATTTTTACCTTATCTCCGGGTTTATAATTATGAATCGTTTCAAATAGACTCTCCGGGCTTTCTATTTTGCTGTCATTCACTTTTGTTATCACATCTCCTTTCCTGATGCCTGCTTTTTCAGCCGGACTTCCTTTTGTTACCTCCAAGACGGTAGCTCCGCCTTTTTCGGACTTACGGGATGATACCCCCAGGAATGCTGAATTCATCCTGATCTGAACCGATTTCTGGATCCTTCGGGCCATTTCATCCTTATTTCTTTGATCCCTATCCATGCGATCTTCATCCCAGGGATTGATCCGGAAAGGAGAGGGAGAATAGATATTTATATCATTGTCACCGGAGATTTCCCTTTTCTCAACAATAACATTTTGATCATCAAATTTTTCCAATGGTTTCCCATTGATAAAATATTCCCCGTTTTTTATTTCCAGGGTGATTTTAGTGTCTTTATCTCCTTTTTGGCGAATAATTATTTCCGATTGATCTCCGTTATCAATCGTTGCTGTTTTCGGTACCGGAGCTGCGGGAGGCGGTGCCGGCTGTGCGTTCGTATTCAAAACACCAACCATACACAACAGACCGACAGACGCCGCCTGGTAAAGGAATTTTTTCATCAGTGTAAATTTTTATTTATAACTACGTCAAGTTTCGTATTTCAAATATAGCAATTATTCTGAAATACGAAAATATTC
Organism: Puia sp.; assembly: GCA_035693345.1. Taxonomy (GTDB): domain Bacteria; phylum Bacteroidota; class Bacteroidia; order Chitinophagales; family Chitinophagaceae; genus Puia. Next base: position 4,704 of record DASSGT010000420.1, read on the forward strand.
GGATTACTGATTTTCTGGAGGTTTAACAGAATATTTGGGCCTGTGGTCCAGGTTTGAAAAGCTCAGCAGAGATGAATCGAGTTAACAGAAGGCAAAGGCTTTATAACAACCCTTTTAATGAGTTCATTACATTTTGCAGTTCTCCCGCTTCCTGACCACCGGCAGAAGCGAGTGATTTTTGCCCCCCGCCACCACCTTTGATTTTAGGCGCAACGAGTTCCCGGATAATTTTTGAGGCATCGAGATTTTTTTCCTTTGCCAATTCGTCTCCTATCCCAATGACGATAAAAGGTTTTCCCTCAGTAATAACTGCTAGCACCAATAAAAGAGCGGGGGATTCCGCCCTCAACTCGCCAGCCAATTTTCGAAGTGTTTCGGGACCAATGCCATCGCAAATTTCCTCTATATAAGAATACTTACCCATTGAAATAGCTTTCCCCAGCAATTCTGTTTTCAAATGGGCTGCCTGTTTCATTTCCAGCGACTCCAGTTTTCTGCGCATACTGCCCGATTCCGATTGTAAATCCTGCAGGGATTTCAACAGATCTTTCGGATTCTTAAAATGTTCCCGGACGCCGGATAAAATATTCAATTCGTGGTCAACAAAATTTTCAGCAGCCAGTCCCGCAATGGCTTCTATTCTTCTTACACCGGCGGCTACTGCGGATTCTGATTTGATCTTGAAAAATCCCAATTCTCCACTGGCAGCCACATGGGTTCCCCCGCATAGTTCAATCGAAAAGGTTGGATCAATAGTTACGACGCGAACCATATCTCCATACTTTTCTCCAAAAAGAGCCATTGCCCCAATTTTCAATGCTTCCTCCCTCGGCATTTCGCGAATCACTACCGGAATATTTTCCCTTATTTTTTCGTTGACCAGTTTTTCGATATCAAAAATTTCAATGTCACTCAATTTGGCAAAATGGGAAAAATCGAAACGAAGGTGTTCTGCATTCACCAAAGAACCCTTTTGCGCAACGTGCACGCCCAAAACCTTTCTCAAAGCGGCGTGCAGCAGATGTGTGGCTGTATGATGGACAGCAATATTTTTTCTTTTTTCCCTGTCGACACTGGCTAATACCCGGGCCTGTTGATCCGCTGGTAATTTCTCCGTAAAATGGATGATAAGATCATTCTCTTTTTTTGTATCCAGCACATCTATTTTTTCACCGGAAATTGTAAGAACACCGGTATCACCAACCTGCCCGCCGCTTTCGGCATAAAAGGGTGTTTTTCCCAAAACGAGCTGATACAGCTCTTTACCCTTCACTTTTGCTTTTCTCCACCTGTTGATTTCTGTATCTGTGTTTAACTCGGTATAGCCTGAAAAAATGATTTTTCCATTTTCATGTACCGGCACCCAATCGCCGGTATCCAGTTGTCCTGCAGCGCGTGATCTGTCTTTCTGCTTTTGTAATTCAACGTCAAAATCCTTTTCGTCAACCGACCAGCCAATCTCTCTTGCCATCAGTGAAGTGAGGTCCACCGGAAAACCATAGGTGTCATTCAATTTAAATGCAAAAGCACCGGAAATGCGTTTTTCTTTTTGGAAATCGGAAGATGACGACTCACCGGATCCTTTTGCTATATATTCATTGAAAATCTTAATCCCTTTATCCAGTGTACGCAGGAAAGCTTCTTCCTCTTCCCGAACAACTCTTTCTATGAATGACTGTTGCTGCTGCAATTCGGGAAACACATTTTCAAATTGAGCTGCCAGATGGGTCACCAGCTGAAATAACAAGGGTTCTTTCTGATCCAGATAAGAATAATAATAACGTACTGCCCGACGCAATATCCTTCTGATTACGTAACCTGCTCCGGTATTTGCCGGAAGTTGTCCGTCGGCAATCGTAAAACAAATGGCGCGTATATGATCTGCAATCACACGAAAAGCAATATCTTTTTTTTCGTTATCGGAGGACATGTATTTTTTTCCGGATATTTTAGCAATCAGTGAAATGGTTCCGGTGAAAATATCCGTATCGTAATTGCTTTGTTTGTGTTGAAGTACACGGACCAGCCTTTCGAGACCCATTCCGGTATCCACATGCCGGGAAGGCAGCATTTCCAATGCACCGGATTTTATCCTGTTGAATTGAATAAATACGACATTCCAAATCTCGATTACCTGAGGGTGATCCCTGTTTACCAGGAGCTTGCCATCTTCGGATCGTCTCTCTTCGTCCGTGCGACAATCAACGTGAATTTCCGTACACGGACCACAGGGGCCGGTATCTCCCATTTCCCAAAAATTATCCTTTTTGCTCCCGTTTATGATGCGGTCCTCTTTCACCCAGTTTAACCATTCCGTTTTCGATTCCTCATCTGTATCTAGCTTTTCCATCTGATCTCCCCC
>DASSGT010000421.1:0-4810 GCA_035693345.1 Puia sp.
TTTACCGCTTTGTCAATTGAATGATTGTCTAAACTCTAAAGGCGAAACTTTCGTTTTGCTTTTAAATAACTTGCTAAAAGACTGCGGATATTCAAAACCCAATTCATACGCTATTTCGCTGACTGATAAATTAGTTGTAGATAAAATCTCTTTTGCTTTTTCTATTAATTTATTGTGGATGTGCTGCTGTGTATTTTGCCCTGTCAAACTCCTCAACATATCGCTTAAATAGTTTGGCGATAAATTTAATTGTTCAGAAATATACTGTACAGTGGGTATTCCCAATTCCCTTAATTTATCACTGTAGAAATATTCTGTCAGTAATATTTCCAGTTTGGATAATAGATCGTTGTTAATAATTTTTCGGGTAATGAACTGACGGTTATAAAACCGGTTGGAATAGTTCAACAAAAGTTCGATTTGCGATACAATTACATCCTGACTATAATTGTCAATCCTTGAACTATATTCCTTCATTATATTTTTCATGGTGGATATTATCATCATCTCTTCCTTTTTCGACAGATGTAGTGCTTCTTTTACGGTATAAGAAAAGTATCCGTAGTTTTTTATGATTTTAGCAAGCGGATAGTGTCTTATAAAGTCTGGGTGAAACACAACACCCCATCCATATTCAGTGTTTTCATGGCTGCCTCCGGAGATAATCTGACCAGGAGATAAAAAAATCATACTCCCTTCATCAAAGTCAAAATAATTTTGTCCATATCTTATTTTGCTTTCAACATTCTTTTCTAACCAAACAGAATAGAAATTAAAAACAAGGCTTTTCTTGCCGGAAGGTTTTATATCTTTTAAATTGATTACGGTAACCAGTGGATGTTCTGGTGCAGGCAATGATAACAATCGGTGCAATTCAGAAATAGAATTTACGATATATGGAGAGTTGGATAGCTTTTTCATCTGTCATATCAATAAGAAAATGCTACCATGAAAGATAGCATTTTCTATAGATGTTCAGTTTAAACGGTTACAAATTTACCATCCCAGCCACCACCGGCAGGGACAGAGGCGTGTTGATGAATTAATTCCCATTTGTTATTCTGTTTTTCAAAACAGTCTGTTTCCCGCACTAACATATGTTTGGTATCTCCGTTTTTCAACACAATATTCAATTCCTGAATTGTGCACACAATACCCATATTGCTATTGAGCTTGACATCTGTTTCGAGAATATCAACTTTGCACGATTTGAAAGCGCTGAATGCTTTATCAAACATTTTTACTGCAGGCTGAATCCCTTTCGAAGCAAAGGCGGGTATGTCAAACCAAAGTGCATCTTTTGCCCAATGCTTTGTGCTTTGCACACCAGTCATTGATTCAGTCATTTCTTTAACTATAGAGATAAGAATTTCCTTATCCTTTTTTTCTTCATTTTTATATTCCATTGTTTTTAAATTTTCTTGATTATTAAATTGATTTGTTATTCTATATAGATTGAATTATCCTGATTCTATCATTCATCGCCCTTTGGGTCAATTTTGCGTTTGTTGCAATTCTATCATAGCCATGCGGTGCACCTGAGTGTACATGTAATTCGACAGCGATTCCCGCTTTAAAAAGTTGCTGCGCATAAGAGATATCTTCATCACGAAAAATATCCAGTTCACCAACTTCAATATATGCAGGAGCTAAGTCAACAAAATTTCTCAATCGTGCAGGAGCAACGACAGGTGATACAGTTTCGGTTGCTATGTCACTACCTAACACAGCACTCCATGCAGTATAGTTGTCATCATATGTCCACGTAAGAAATGGTAACAAAAATGTATCAGGTGTAAGATTTCGGTCATCCAACATCGGATAGATCAATATTTGTCTGGCTAAAGAAATATGGCGGTCTCTTGCCATGATTGTTGCACCTGCTGCTGGTGCTCCACCACCACTATCGCCCATTACAGCAATACGATTGCAATCAACTTCCAATTCAGATGCGTGGGCGATAAGCCACGAAATACCCGTAAACACATCCTCTGCCAGCCTTGTTCCTTTTGATTCAGGCGCCAACCTATAACCTACTGCAAGGAATGGCACTCCTGATTTTGAAACATATTCTGCAACAACAAAATCATAAAGGTCGAGACTACCTAATACCATTCCACCGCCATGTGCATATACAACTGCCGAGTTTGGTTGCTGTCCTTCTTTTGCATACCATCTTAATTCAATGAATGCACCATCCTGCGTCTTTGCAAAAAAAGATTTTCTTTTTACATCCGGATAATTTGGCGCAGCATTGGCCCACGTTCTCCAGCCTGCGTTACCATTGTCACGTAATGTCTTCCAATCACCTCTTTCGGGTTTTGAAATAGTGACATTTTGCTTTGCTATTTCGGGAAGAATTTCTGCGACCTCTGTTTCTAATTTGTACGTGTGATTCATGACTTTCTTGCGACTTATTATTTCTAATACAAAAGTCATAAGATCCGAATTCATTAAGCTATTCAATACCCTGATTGTTGTATCCAAAATGAGAGTAGTAAAAATTAAAAAGAGATTAAAAAAGAGTGGTGTTATGTCATAGCTTCCCTGCACAAGTATGACAACCTGCTGGTCTGTAGTCGTGTTATATTTAATTGGTAATCAATACATAAACGCAGAAAGCTTCTTTAGGTCTTCCATAAAATGGTTCGATAAAATGATACTTGGGGGAGCGGAAACAAAAAGCACTTGCAGAATAAAATTTGCAGGTGCTTTTTTATTTGCATTGATGAGTAATTGATCTGACAAACCTGCTCTAAACAGGACAGTGGTGAACGGGAATGATACAGTTTAAAAGGGAGCCAAAAGCATATTTTATAGACTATTAGCTGTTTACAATTCTGGCATTTACTTCGTACTGAAACCTGCACATCAGATTGAAACGATTTCGCTATGATTAAAAACTACTTTAAAATCGCGTTCCGTGGTTTTTGGAAACACCGGGTATTTACACTCATCAATGTCATCGGCTTATCCATCGGTATCAGCGCATCGGTCGTCATCTATCTTCTCATACATTTCGATCTCACTTTCGATCAATTTCACCAGGATGGAAACCGCATCTATCGGGTGGTGACCAACTATACTTACCAGAAAGAATATCACGGTTATAATCCCGGCCTTTGCGGTCCCATGTTCGGCGCAGTTAAAACAGACGTGACAGGGATCGAAATCGCTGCCCCAATTCTAAAATGGCCACAACCGGATGTGCTGACTGGCAACAACCAAACTACCGGAACAAAAATCAGGATGCAGCGAGATGTCGTCCTTACTGATGAGAACTATTTCAACATCTTTAGTTATCATTGGATCGCCGGCTCGGCAAAGACTTCACTTGACGCTCCATTCAAAGTCGTTCTCACATCAACGCAGGCAAGGATCTATTTTCCTTCACTGGAGTTTGACCAGATCATTGGCAAAACGATCATGTATGATACGATTCAAACTACCGTCACGGGCATTGTCGAACCCCTAAAAGGAAACACTGATCTTACTTTTCATGATTTCATTTCGTACAGCACTGCTTTTGCAAATCCTGAATTAAAAACCCAACTGCGACTGCACAACTGGGGCGGTACTAATATCAATGCGCAACTTTTTGTAAAACTTGCGCCTCAAACGATTTCGACCCATATCGAGAAACAACTGGAGGACATCTTACAGCGAAATTACACGCCGAGGCCGGATGAAAAAGGCAATAGTCATACATTTTATCTGCAACCGTTGAGCGATATCCATTTTAATGACCATTACGGCACATTTGGAAATGAAAGAGTCGCTAATAAAACAACCTTGTTTGAGTTATCAGCAATAGCGATGTTCGTGTTGTTATTGGGCTGTATCAACTTTATCAATCTCACAACGGCAAAGTCGGCTCAGAGGGCCAAAGAAATCGGCATCCGGAAAACAATGGGAAGCAGCCGCAGCCAACTCGTATTTCAGTTTTTAAGCGAAACTTTTTTTATTACGCTGATTGCGGTCATCGTCTCGATGGCACTCGCGCCGTTCATCCTGAGACTATTTGCTGATTTTGTACCCACGGGAGTTAAGGCGGATCTGATCGGCCAACCTATTATTCTGCTGTTTCTTACGGGATTGACCATAGTAGTAAGTCTGCTTTCCGGATTTTATCCGGCGCTTTTGCTGTCCGGCTATAAGCCGGTTTTGGTGCTAAAGAGCCAGGCCGCAGGCAATAGCGGTATGACACGGAGTGCGTGGCTGCGTAAATCCCTGACGGTTATCCAATTTGTCATCGCTCAATTCTTTATCATGGCCACAGTATTCGTGGGCAAGCAAATCCATTATGCGTTGCATAAAGACCTGGGGTTTAAAAAGGATGCGATCCTTCTTGTCAATTCACCTTCCAGGAACAGGCAAAAAAGTAAAAATGCGCTGTTTATGCAAAAGTTGAGTGTTATCCCGCAAGTTGAACTAGTGAGCAATGGGTACGATGCCCCTTCTTCAGATATCACCATGTCGACTGAGGCAACTTATCATGATGGTAAAAAGGAAATAAAGATTGAAGATATGGCCGAAAAATTCGGAGATGAGAATTACATTAAATTGTATCATATCCCCTTACTGGCCGGTCGTAATCTGCAACCGGGCGACTCGGATAAGGCCATTCTGATCAATACTACATTTGCCCGGCGAATCGGGTTTCAAGATCCACGGGAAGCGGTGGGCAAAACAATAGACTATTTTAACGGCGACAAAACGATGCAGGTCGTTGGTTTGGTGGCGGATTTTTACCAGGAATCCTTACACTCCGGCATCGCGCCATTGGCCATCCTGACAAGCACCGCCCCTG
>DASSGT010000422.1:0-7068 GCA_035693345.1 Puia sp.
AGCGCCACATTCGGACTCGATAAAAGAATCCAGGGGATGGTATTCGCAACAGTGGAAAGAAATCCGCGTCTCCGGGGTAAGCTGAAATCTTATGACGATTCAGCCACTTTAAAAGTACCCGGCGTAAAAAAAGTGGTGAAAATAAAAATGGCCGTCTTTGGTACCTACCGGGATGGTGTGGCCGTCGTGGCAGATTCCACCTGGGCAGCGATGCAGGGCCGGAAAGCATTAAAAGTGGAATGGGACGACAGCGGTTTTGAACATATTGATACCGCAGATATTTACAAACAGCAGGAAGAACTGCTGAAATCAAAGGAAGGAATTTCCGTAAAAAAACAGGGCGACCCGGATACCATCATCGGAAAAGCGGATAAGAAAATCGATGTCATTTATCAGACACCATATGAAGCGCATGCATGCATGGAACCGCTGAATTGTATTGCGCACTATCAGGAAAACAAACTGGAAGTCTGGGGACCGATACAGGCGCCGGACTGGGTACAGGAATATCTGAGCAAGGAAATGAATATTCCGATGGACAATGTGGTCGTGAATATGACTTTTCTCGGCGGTGGATTTGGAAGAAAAGCATTTCTGGATTATCCACATGAAGCGACGATGATTTCAAAAGCCATCGGTCTGCCAGTACAGGTTACCTGGACACGCGAAGACGAAATGACGCAGGGCCCGCACCGTCCCGGCATGTCATACCGCTGCGAAGGAGTGATTGCCGATGGAGAGATCAGCGCATACAAATTCCGGATGTGCGGACAAAATATGGATCACTTCCAGGATCCTGACCGTCTCAAACCAAATGGCAGCACGAGCGAGGGTTTTCTGAAACCTTACTTCGACAGTATAAAAAATCTCAGCATCGCTGATGTGCCTTTTGAAAAACCGGTACCCATCATGTGGTGGCGCTCGGTCTATGCTTCTACAAATGGATTTGCATACGAAAGTTTTATGGATGAACTGGCTATTGCTGCCGGTAAGGATCCGCTGGAATTCCGAAGATCCTATCTGATGAAGGATGACCGTCTGCAGAAACAGATAGATAAAATGGAAGAAGTCTCCGGATGGAAAAACAGGAAAAAGAATGAAGGGTACGGCGTGGCCATAACCGAATGTTTCGCGACAACGGTCGGTCAGGTTGTAAAAGTTTCCAGAAACGCCGCCGGTAAAATAAAAATCGACAAGGTATGGGCCGTCATGGATTGCGGCTGGTATGTGAACCCCGATATTATTAAAGCACAGGTGGAAGGCAGTATCGTGATGGCACTCGGTGCAGCCGCGATACACGAGATCACCTATAAAGACGGACTGGTGGAACAAAGAAATTTCTACGATTATAAAATGCCCAGGATCGCCGACGCACCGCCGGTGGAACTGTATATTATGGAAAATGACGGAGCAGCCGGCGGTGTCGGAGAACCGGGACTGCCGCCTTTCGCTCCCGCACTCACGAATGCCATTTTTGATCTGACCGGACATAGAATACGAAAGCTCCCTTTCGATATGAATACGATTTGATGAAAGAACTGAACGATATCGTGCGTGCGTATGATAAGGCCGGTTTGAAAAACAAACATATGGTACTCGCCACCGTGGTCCGCGTGGATGGTTCTTCCTACCGGCGTCCCGGTGCGCGCATGCTGGTGACCGATGACAGCAGGATAACGGGCGCCATCAGTGGTGGATGCCTCGAAGGCGATGCACTCGAAAAAGCATTGTTCGCCATGGCCACCGGAGAAAATAAACTCATCACGTACGATTCAAGCGGAGAAGATGATATACAGTTTGGATTACACCTTGGCTGCAACGGGGTCGTGCATATTTTATTTGAACCCATAAAAAAAGATGATCCGCAAAATCCGGTGGAATTATTAAGGATGATTTCAAATGCCGGTGAGGAAGCCGTTCTGGTGACTCTTTTTTCACTGAAAAATATACAACCCGGAACAAAACTGCTGTATTTGAATAATCATATACATAGTAATTTGCCGGAACCGGTACAGCGTTTATTGACAGCGCAGATCAAAAGGACGATCGATGAAAAACAATCGGCCTTCACAGACCTGAAAGCAGAACAGGGAGACTGCAACGCGTTTATAGAATATATCGAACGGCCTGTATCCGTTGTGATCGCCGGCGCAGGCAATGATATTCAGCCGCTCGTTGAGATCGCCGCGATGCTGGGGTGGTCAGTGACGGTGGTGGATGGAAGATTTCATTATGCACTGCCTGAACGTTTTCCCGGTGCAGCCAAAGTATTCTACAGCAGGCCGGCTGATATTCTTTCGCAGATAAAAACCGACAGCCGGACGGTGTTTCTGCTCATGAGTCATAATTACAATTACGATCTGGCTTTTCTAAAAGAAATTGTACAACAGGAATTCGGATATATCGGGCTTTTGGGACCTGCACAGAAACGGGATCGCATTTTATCTGACCTACAGGATCAGGACATACAGTTAAATGAAGACCAGCTTTCAAAAATACACGGACCGACGGGCCTGGATATCGGAGCAGAAAATGCAACTGAAATCGCGGTTTCCATTGTTGCGGAAGTAAAAGCATTTCTCTCCGCAAAATCCGGCGCACCATTAAAACTAAAAAAAGAATCCATTCATAACCGGGCGAACACTCAAATGCATCATGGGTAAAACAGGAATCATTATATTGGCAGCAGGAAGTTCATCACGCATGGGAGAACTCAAACAACTGATGAAATTTAAAAATAAAACCTTTATACAGCATATCGTCGGCGAAGCAATTCTGGCGAACCTGTATCCGTTGGTCTGTGTGACCGGATACCAGTCAGATCTGATAAAGGAAAGTTTGTCCGGTCTGGATGTCTCCCTCGTTTACAACCGGCAGTGGCCGGAAGGTATGGGTTCCGGTATTTCTGCAGGCGTCAAATACATCCTGCAGTCGGATATTGATTCCGTAATCCTGGCTGTCAGTGACCAGCCCTATGTTTCGTCTGAACTGTTCGGAACCATGGTGGAGATGAAAGAGGAATCGGGGAAGGGGATCGTTGCCTGTTCTTATGCCGGTACCCTGGGCACACCCGTTTTGTTTGGCAGGAATTATTTTGACTGGTTAATATCACTGAATGGAAACCAGGGAGCGAAAAATATCGTGAAATTAAATCTTCCGGATGTTTATACGGTTGAATTTGAAAAAGGAAGCGTCGATATCGACACGCAACAGGATTATGAAAAACTGATTTCAGAAATATAGAAGCGAATGATACAGGATGAATTTGGACGCGTACACAATTATCTCCGCATATCCCTCACGGATAACTGCAACCTGCGTTGCTTTTATTGTATGCCGGATGAACACTACGATTTCACACCGGCTGCCCGGTTGATGCAAACGGAAGAAGTGAAACAACTGGCGGAGTTGTTTGTAAAGGAAGGCGTCACAAAAATCAGGCTCACCGGTGGTGAACCGCTGGTGAGAAAAGATGCCGGTAAAATCATCGAGTCACTCAGCGCACTGCCGGTGGAACTCGTGATGACTACCAACGCCACACGTATCCACGATTTCATACATGCACTCAAGGCGTCAAAGATCAGGACCATCAATATCAGTCTGGACACACTGCAGCCCGATAAATTTTTACTGGTCACCCGCCGCGATCTTTTTCACCGGGTGCGCAGTAATATCGAACTCCTGTTACATCACGGATTCAAAGTAAAAATAAATGTCGTGGTGATGAAGGGTTTCAATGAAAACGAAATCAACGACTTTATCGGGTGGACCACCCATATTCCCGTCGAAATTCGTTTTATTGAATTTATGCCCTTCAGCGGAAACCGGTGGACGGGTAACAAAGTCTTTTCCATGCAGGATATGTTTGCAGAGATCGCCACCCGGTTTGAATTTCTGCCTTTAGAAAATGAATTGCATGACACGGCCAAGCATTTTATGATACCGGGCCATGTGGGTTCATTCGCCATCATCAGCACCATGAGTGCACCATTCTGTGGCGATTGTAACCGGATGCGGCTGACTGCAGACGGGAAATTAAAAAACTGTCTTTTTTCTACGGGTGAAACCGATCTGCTGACGGCTCTGAGAAATCAGGAAGATGTGACAGCACTCATACATAGTTGTATCCGCGCAAAAGCAAAACAACTCGGCGGTCAGTTTTCAGGCACCTTCGATATGCTGGATGCGGCATCTATTCATAACCGCAGTATGATCAGCATCGGAGGATAAATGATGAAAATGAAATATTTCCTTTTTTGCATCGGGTTGTTTTTATATCAGGAGGCGGGTGCGCAAACCACCAGTGAAAGTTTTACGGTAACCGGAGAAGTATTAAAGGCAGAAACGATCGATATGGCAAAACTTTCCGGCTACACACAGGTGCATCTGGACAGCCTGCGAATTTACACGCATGATATGCAACCGAAGGGTTTGATGAAAAATATTCAAGGTGTTTTATTAAAAGATATTCTCTCGGCGATTCCATTCAATAACGAAAACCCTAAAGTACTCAGCGAATATTATATCGAATGCGGGGCCACCGATAATTATATCGTGCTTTTTTCCTGGAACGAAATTTTTAACAGCGAAACCGGGAAACACGTCATGATCATTACTGGCAAAAACGGAACGAATGCGGGTCAGCTGGATGACCGCATCGCGCTTGTTTCGCCAACCGATCAGGCCACGGGCAGAAGATATGTAAAATGGCTGAACAGAATCATCATTCGCCGACAGAAAACCTGATGGAATCAAATGAACTTGTTTCAGTAGAACAGGCACGCGCACTCATTGCGGCCAGCATATCCCGCGTTCATCCGGTGGTTCAGGAGTTAATACACTCAACGGGACTGGCAATTGCAGAGGATATTTTTTCTCCGCTGGATATTCCTGCCTTTGATCAGTCTTCGATGGACGGGTATGCGATCTATGCGGAGGATATTAAAAGGACCATGACCGTGCAGGGTGTCATGGCTGCCGGTCATGCACAACCGGAGATATTGCAAAGAAATCATGCCATGCGGATCTTTACCGGGGCACCACTGCCTGCCGGCTCGGATACCATCGTGATGCAGGAAAAAGTAACCGTCCATTCATCCGGAATTCAGATCACCGATACGCAGATTGAAAAAGGAACGCATGTCCGGAAACGCGGATCAGAAATAAAAAAGGGCGAACTCGTATTAAAGAAAGGAACCGTGATTACTGCCCCAGTGGCCGGACTGATCGCCAGCCTGGGGATCAGCTCGCTAAAAGTCTATCCAGGACTTTCGGTTAGTATTATGGCGACGGGTAATGAATTACAGTTTCCCGGCCAGCATTTACAGGCGGGACAGGTATATGAATCGAATAGTATATTTCTGCAGGCGGCATTAAAACCCTATGCTGAAACGATGAAATCGACCATATATGTGGAAGACAATCTGGAAATCATGGAGCATGAACTATCGTTAATCCTTAATAATTACGAACTAATCATTATAACGGGTGGTGTCAGCGTAGGTGACTATGATTTTGTACGAAAGGCGGCTGATCTTGCAGGCATTCATTGCAGGTTTCACCGGGTAAAACAGAAACCCGGCAAACCCCTGTACTTTGGTACAAAAGAAAATAAGGTCATCTTTGGACTGCCGGGTAACCCCGCATCCGTAGTCAGTTGTTTTTATGAATATGTGTTGCCCGCCATACGGTTTATGCTGCACCTGCCACAGGATGAAATATTCACCGCGGCGCTGAAAGATGATTTTAAAAAAGTAAAAGGTCTGACGCAGTTTTTGAAAGCATATTACGCAGATGGTGAAGTAGAGATACTGGAAGCGCAGGAATCTTACCGGCTGCGATCCTTTGCCAAAGCGAATTGCCTGGTGGAACTTGATGAGCACAGGATTAACTACGACAGGGGAGAAATGGTAACGTTCCGGCTTCTTCCAAAATAAAAATGCATGGCAACCTATCTTCCCTTATTTTATGTTTTACTTTTTGTGGTTGCCTTTTTATATGCTTCCGTCGGGCACGGTGGCGCCAGTGGTTACCTGGCGCTGATGGCGCTGTTTAATTTCAGCCCCGCAGTGATGAAACCCACCGCATTGCTGCTCAACCTTTTTGTTTCCATGGTTTCGTTTATCCAGTTCTATCGCGGGAATTATTTTAAATGGAAACTGTTTGTACCCCTGATCATTTTTTCCATTCCCATGGCTTTTCTGGGAGGAAGGATGGCCATTAAGGATCCTGTGTATAAAACGATCCTGGGACTTTTTCTGATTATACCTATCTGCCGGTTCCTTTTTTTTAAGAATACGGATCCGAAGGATATGAAACCCGCGAATATATACCTGCTACTGCTCATTGGCGCAGTCATCGGGTTTATATCCGGCATGATCGGTATTGGCGGCGGCATCATCCTTTCACCGATCCTGCTTTTGCTGAAATGGACAAACCAAAAACAAACGGCTGCTATCAGCGCTTTATTTATTTTTGTGAACTCGGTAGCGGGTCTCGCCGGACAATATACAAAGGGCCTTCAGTTAAGTTCTGAAATGCTCGGATATGTGGCGGTGGCTTTTGCCGGTGGTTTATGCGGCGCCTATATGGGCTCGATTAAATTCCCGCAAACCGTTTTGAAAAACATGTTGGCTTTTGTTTTAATCATCGCAGCCTGGAAATTATTATGGCAGTAAAAATTCAATTATACGGACAGCTGAAACAAATGGCCGGCGTTCAGGAACTGACCCTCGATGTAAAAGATACGGACGGACTCATAAAGGAAATCGCCACGCGTTTTCCCGAGATCGAAAAACTAACCTATCTGATTGCCGTTGACAGAACCATTGTGCAGGTTAATACACCCGTCAAGGCAATTCACGAACTGGCATTGCTCCCACCATATTCCGGAGGATAATATGAAACAGAAAATACAAAACATATTTGTTACGGGCGCTATATCGCCATCCTTTATCACAGAGAAAATTGCTGCACATCAGCCAAAGACCGGCATCGGGGGGCATAGCATTTTCCTTGGACAGGTCAGGTCCGATATCGTTGAAAATAAAAAGGTCATTGCAGTAGATT
>DASSGT010000423.1:0-4301 GCA_035693345.1 Puia sp.
AGGCAACAAAAACCCCTCTTCCATTTTCGAGAAGGGGGGTTTGTTTTAAACAACAGAAAGTCTGTTTTTACCACCTTGAAAGAAATGTGTCAACTCAATCGTTAAACTGTGCCGGTGTGTTCATTAACATCGGAAGATGAATATATTTACTAATGCGAGTTTTTTTTCTGTTATATCTCATAATGTTTGGCTGGACCTGGGTCGCCTGCAATCAGGGACTATCACAAAATGGAAATTTTCCACTCACTTTTCATCAGATCCCTGTCACAGACCCGGATTTGAACAAACCGGGTGCCGGCGCCGAACAATGGAATGACCAGAACATAGTAAACATTCCAAATGCCTCTCTTAGCACTCCCAGACTGGATGTCTATTACCGTTTTTCTTATACAGACATTGCCTCTTTTTCCGGTTCTCCTGAATCTTACGATTTTACGTTATTTGATAAGAAGATAAATGACGCCATCAGTAACAGACAGAAATTTTCCTTCGGAATCATGCAAATTTGTGGAGGCTGTAGCCCATTCTCCGTGGTTGATGGGGCTAAATTATTCTATCCGTTGTATTTACACAATCAGATGCAGACGGAAAATGTAAAGGACTGGATAGTGGATGGAATATGGATTCCAAATTATAATAGTCCGAGCTGGTTAGCGGCATGGAAGTCATTAAATGCAGCCGTTAATAATCACATTATCAACGGCTCTTTCAATGGAATTCAGTACCGGAATATCATACAGTATATAGACGTAAGGGGTTATGGAAATTATGGGGAATGGACAAATAATGAATTTCCGGGAGATCCGTCTGCCATAGCAAATGTTGAAACGCTCGATAGCATAATCAGTTACACGGTACATCAATACCACGATTTTCAATGTGTAGCCATGGTTGCGTCTTTTGACGGAAACCAGTTGCGAAATACGATGATTCCGCCCGCAGTCGGTCATTATGCACTGACTACTTCAAATAGGGCCGGACGATTGGGATGGAGGCGGGATAACTGGGGATGGACAGATAACTATTTGTCGCGATGGATTGATAAAAACCCCACAGTCTTTAATGGTTTTCGGTTTGATTCGGCTATTAATAACCGTTATAAGTATGCGCCAATTGTCGGGGAACCTGCCGATCTGGGCTTTGCGTTGTATGAAGGAAAACCTTTTGGGGATATGCCTAGACAAATGAAATATTATCATGTGAACAGTTTCGGCAATGGTAATCTTGATAAATCCCTGAATAATCCCGATGCATTGGAAAATATCCGGTCAGCGTCGAAAATAGCCGGCTACCGATTGGTATTAACTGATGGGAATATGACCCCGAATCTTAAGCCCGGTGAAGTATTTTATATTACACTGGGCTGGCAGAACATTGGCGTCGCACCCTTATATGAAAACTGGAAGGTTAATTTTGAACTTAGAAATATGGCCGGAGTCGTAATTTGGTCTGGTAATTCAGTCTTTGACCCGGCTTCTGTCTTACCATACAATAAAGCAAAGGCAATATCTGATCATTTCAATTTGCCCCCGTCACTTCCAAAAGGGAAATACAGACTGCATTTAATTGTCAGGGATCCGCAGGGATACCGGCAACCACTTCCCCTGGCCATTTCGGGAAGAAATATTGACGGGAGTTATCTGATAAGAGACAATATCTTAATCGGAATTTCAGACAGCACCGGAAAGTAATAATCCATTTATGAATATCCTTCCTCGATAAGGGTTTCCAGGATATTGATTTACAAAGGAATAATATTCGTTGTTACAAGAATGCAGACTAAGCCTTCGTATAAATACGGTATGTAAAGGAAAGTGCTTTTACGTTGTAGATCTCGTCTTCATAGGGTACTTTTAAAGTGATTTTAATCCAATCCTATCAAAATTTTTACCTATGGAAACTGTCATCGATTTGCTCAAAGCCATACAGCTGAATATGCTGGAGGCCTTGATTGCCGGTGTCTTCATCTTTTCAATGGGCTATCTGATTGCCATGAAAAAAGTCCGGAAATTAAACCATGAAATTTATGGTCTTCAGAAAGATGTCCTGGACCTGAATGAAGAACTGCTTTACGGTATAAACGTAGATCTTAGTGAGACACCTGTGATCGGTCTGAAATCAGATGGTATGAAGCAAACCAAATTAGCTAAATAATTTTCGCTTATCAAAAATTCTACACTACGTTCTTCTTTAAAAGATCAATACACACCGCCAGGCTGGTTCGCCAGGCCGGAATGGATAGACCATAATCTTTCTTGATTTTTGTTTTGTCAAGCAATGAATAAGCGGGTCTTTTAGCCGGCGTCGGGAAACCTGAGCTGGGAATGGGAAGAACTTCACAAGAACTGCCCGTTTGTTTCCTGATTTCTTCCGCGAAAGCAAACCAACTGGTTTCCCCCTCATTGCTATAATGATAGATTCCCGGAATGAATATGTTCGATTTCAACATTTGCATAATGGCTTCTGCCAGATCTGAGGCATATGTCGGGGAGCCGATTTGATCATTCACTACATTAATCGAATTTCGTTCCTTCATCAGGCGAATCATGGTTTTCACAAAATTATTACCATGGCTTGAATACACCCAGGAAGTTCGGATGACCTGCGTCAGTGGATTGTTTTTAAGAGCCAGCTTTTCTCCTTCCAATTTTGATGCACCATACACATTAACAGGATTTGGCTCTGCGTCTTCTGTGAGTGGTATTGCTGATTTTCCATCAAAAACATAATCTGTAGAAATATAAATGAGTTTCGTGGCGGTTTCAGATAGAACCGAAGCAATCAATCCGGCGGCCGAACCATTTAGCATGAAAGCCTTCTCCTTCTCTGATTCTGCCTTATCAACCGCTGTATAAGCGGCACAATGAATAAAAATATCTACCGGATTTCCCTTTAGCCAGGTTGTCATTTTTTCTTTTTGGTCAAGCGGAAAATTTTCTCTTGTTAAGAATAAAAAATGATAGTCTGTATAATTTCCGGCAATACGGATGAATTCATTTCCCAACTGACCGCTGCTACCGGTTACCGCAACTCGCAATATTTTTGTATCCCGCATATTATTGATAAATAAAATCCACGATGGAAGGATTGAATTCCGGCAGCTGCGCATCTTTTGGCGAAATAAGAGCTTTCTCGGGAGGAATTTTCCAATCGATATTTAGCAGAGGATCATTGTAGCGTATTCCGGACTCACTTTGTTTGTTGTAGAACTGATCACATTTATATGCTAATTCCGCCGTTTCACTCAGTACCGAAAACCCATGAGCGAATCCCCGTGGAATCAAAAGTTGCTTTTTATTTTCAGCAGAAAGTTCAATGCCGAATGATTTACCAAACGTCGGCGATCCGGACCGGATATCGACTACCACGTCCAGAATCTTACCAAGAACAACCCGAACAAGTTTTGACTGGGCGTGCGGCTCCCGTTGATAATGTAATCCACGAATGACACCATAGGAAGAAAAGGACTGATTATCCTGGACAAACACATTCATAATTTGATTGTCGTTGAATAAGCGTTGATTATAGGATTCAAAGAAGAATCCTCGTTCATCGGGGAAAATCCTTGGTTCAAAAACAATGACACCTGGCAGGAAAGTCTTTGTGAAAAGCATTATTTGTGGTATTGTTTTTCGTAATAATTCTGGTATTCGCCCGAAGTCACCTGCTTAACCCATTGCTCATTTTCCAGGTACCAGTCGATCGTTTTTTCAAGGCCTTCTTCAAATTGCAAAGTAGGTTGCCATCCCAATTCCCCTTTTAATTTCCGGGCGTCGATGGCGTATCGCATATCATGACCGGGCCGGTCCTTCACAAAACTGATCAGTTTTTCCGATTCTCCCGGTGTTCTGTTCAGTTTCTCGTCCATAATCCGGCAAATAAGATAAACGATATCCAGATTTTTCCATTCATTTAAACCGCCTATATTATATTTTTCTCCAATCCTCCCGTTGTGGAAAATAGTATCAATAGCCAGTGCATGGTCATCAACATATAACCAGTCACGAATATTTTCACCCTTGCCATAGACTGGCAGCGGACGTTTATTTTTAATATTGTTAATCATCAGGGGAATCAACTTTTCAGGAAAATGATGTGATCCATAATTATTGGAGCAATTTGAAATGATGACGGGGAGACCATATGTGTGATGATATGCCATTACAAAATGATCAGCAGCTGCCTTTGAAGCAGAATATGGGGATCGTGGATCATATGGCGTTGTTTCGGTAAACAAACCTTCCTTGCCCAGGGAACCATATACCTCATCAGTCGATACATGATAAAAAAGTTTCTTATTC
>DASSGT010000424.1:0-2237 GCA_035693345.1 Puia sp.
CTCAAGTCCCTGGAACAAAGAGAAAAAGATGTTCAGGATAAAATGAATCAGAACAAATCCCACTCACTAAGTCAGCCGGAAAAGGACTGGTAGGACAAGTATGGAAGACTGGAAGACTGGAAGTATGGAAGTGGAAAACGTTTTTTATTTTTACATGTTCATTTATCAACTATTTTAATGCAGCTATACACAGATTCACTCACCACATACAAACGACTGGATACAGTTCCGGTTAGAGTGGGTGATCTTATACTCGGTGGTGAGGCCCCGATCCGGGTGCAGACCATGACTACTTTCGACACCATGGATACGGTCAAAACCGTAGAGCAGTCAATCCGATGCATTGAAGCCGGTGCTGAGTTGATCCGTATTACAGCTCCCAGCAAAACAGAAGCTGAGAACCTCCTGCTGATCAAAAACGAAATCCGGAAAAGAGGGTATCATACGCCTATTGTAGCAGATATACACTTTACGCCCAACGCAGCAGAGATTGCTGCGCGTATTGTAGAAAAAGTAAGGGTCAATCCCGGGAATTATGCCGATAAAAAGAAATTCGAGTTCATCGAATACAGCGATGCCGATTATCTGGAAGAGATTGAAAGAATACAGGACCGTTTTCTTCCCCTGATCAAAATATGTAAAGAATATGGCACTGCGATGCGTATCGGCACAAATCACGGTTCTTTAAGCGACCGGATCATGAGTCGTTATGGCGATAGCCCGATGGGAATGGTAGAAAGCGCCATGGAATTCCTGCGCATTGCGAGAGGCGAAAATTATCACCAGATTGTATTGAGTATGAAATCCAGTAACCCGCTGGTGATGGTCGAAGCCTACCGGTTGCTCGTGAAAACCATGCAGGATGAATTCAACCTGATCTACCCACTTCATATCGGTGTAACCGAAGCAGGTGATGGTGAGGATGGAAGAATAAAATCTGCTATTGGTATCGGCACTTTGCTGGAAGACGGTATCGGAGATACCATACGGGTATCACTGACCGAGGACCCTGAATTTGAAATTCCTGTCTGCCAGGATATCGTTGCCCGGTACCATTCCAAAAATAAGGGGTCCGGTATTCTATCTGCCGTCAACATTCCATATTCTCCCTTTGAATACAAAAGAAGAAAGACCCATGGGATAGAAAATATTGGTGGTGCACATCCACCCGTAGTGGTTGCTGATTTTATGCATGAAGCCGCCGTTACACCCGAATCTCTTTTAAGTATCGGTTATCAATATGACGAAGTCACGGATAAATGGAATATCGGTGATGCGGCGGCGGACTATCTGTATACCGGAGATAAAATACCGGATTTTGATCTGCCAGGTACCTGCCGTGTCATATGTGACTATGAACGCTGGAAAAATCTGAAAGGGAAAAAAGCAACTGCCGGCGAGGAAAAATATTTTCCGTTACTGCAAAAGATTCATTTGGAAACAGATGCCCGCTATTCACCGACCATAAATTTTCTTTCGCTGAATTCGAATCAGGCAATAAGAGATGAATTATTTCAATCATTGGAAAAAGTGCCGGGATTAGTAATATGCCTGTACTCTGACAATGAAAATCCCGTATTGGATACCCGGCGATTCATGATCGAACTGATGAGCCGAAAACTGGAAATACCGGTGATTCTGGCTGTTGAATGTTCAGAAGACACCATCGACCGACAACTCATACACTTTGCCGTGGAAGCCGGCGCTTTGCTTGCAGATGGTATGGGAGACGGGATCTGGCTCATCAACGATCCAAAAAAAATAATGAATGATCGGGTGACCGGAAGAACTTATCTGGCTGCCAATAATAATCAACAGTTTTTAAATAATACAGCGTTCTCGATTTTACAGGCTGCCAGGACAAGAATATCCAAGACAGAATACATCTCCTGCCCGTCCTGCGGCCGTACTTTGTTTGATCTGCAGGAAACGACTTCAAAAATCCGTTCGGTAACAAGCCATCTGAAGGGTTTAAAAATTGCAATCATGGGATGCATCGTGAACGGTCCGGGAGAGATGGCTGACGCAGATTTCGGTTATGTGGGCAGCGGTCCGGGAAAGATTACATTATATAAGGGAAAGGAAGTGATGAAGAGAAATGTAAACAGTGAAACAGCGGTTTCCGAACTCATTAAATTACTCAAAGAGAGTGAAGTCTGGTTAGAGCCGGAGGAAAGTGTGGAAGACTGGAAGACCGGAAGACTGGAAGACTGGAAGTCTGGAAGTCTGGAAGCGAG
>DASSGT010000425.1:0-3624 GCA_035693345.1 Puia sp.
ATAAATTGTATATAGGTAATTTTGCCATCTTTCACTTTTGTCAAAATAGCAAAAGGCGAATCAACAATTTGTTTGAGTGCAATTGAACGATATTTGAAAGTGCCAAAAATGGCAACACGTTCATCCGATCCGAAAATTTCAGTTGGCTTAAATTCCAGCATCTCCCAGCATTTCAAAACATTTCCAAAATTTTCTACCACGCTGGACAATCCCTTATTGGTGCCACACCAGGGCATGATCTTTTTTAGTTCCGGATTGTTGAAATTTAATGAAACATAAGTGGCATCTTCTGCTACAAGGGATCTCATCACATTTGCATCGGTAATATTAGTCAGGAGTTTGACAGTAGTGTCAACAGGTGACAATGTTTTTGATTCCATAAGTTGTTTTTTTTCGTTATAAAATTGTTTCGTCGATTTTTAATTGAACACTTTACTGTACACGCAAAATAATTTTTCCTGAAACATGTCCGCTTTCGCCTAAATCGTGGGCCGATTTTGCTTCCGAAAGTGGAAATTCTATACTACCTGGTACGCGAACCAAACCAGCATCGACGAGAGCGCCGATATGCTGAAGCCTGGCTCCATTAGAAACAAGACCGAACGATACAGCACGTACATTAAATTGTGCGCCGGCTTTCTCGTCTGCCCCAACTGTCGAAACCAATATTCCCCCTTTGCGAATGACCTGCCAGGATTTCGATTGCGTTTGCCCGCCTACAAGATCTAATACCAAGTCTACTCTACTCACTTTCTTACTAAAATCTTCCGTTTTATAATCCATAACCTCATCTGCCCCCAGTGATTTAACCAGTTCTATATTTTCGGTAGATGCAGTAGCAATCACATAAGCATTGGCAAGCCGGGCAAATTGTACTGCGAAACTTCCTACGCTGCCAGACCCACCATGTATCAGTATTTTCTGACCTTTCTGCAAATTCCCCTTTTCAAAGATCGCCATCCAGGCTGTTTGTGAAGCCATGGGTATTCCGGCGGCCACCTGTAAAGTAATATGCGAAGGGACACGTGCCAGCTCATATCCGCGAACGGATATATACTGCGCATAGGCGCCATTACTTATGATCTCTGGGTGTGCAAAAACGGTATCACCCACCTTAAAATTTGTTATCAGGGGCCCGACCTGTTCTATCGTTCCTGAAACATCCCAACCAATGATTAGTGGGAAACTATAAGCGTTGTGAAAATTTCCATATCCCATTCTGACTTTCCAATCTATAGGATTTACACCAGCTGAATGAACTTTGATGAGAACTCCATCCGGAAGAAGTGAAGGTATCGGAGCGTCTTCATAGATAAGCACACCTGAATCACCGTGTTGGTGTATTCGTATTGCTTTCATGGTAGTCACAGTTTTTAGGTTTTGAAAAATATATGCGCGATAGTCAGGTACAACCGATCATAGCTGTAACCAGGTTAAAAGATATCGGCACGACATCCTCCCCAATAAACTCAACCAGATGATTTTTCCATTCTTTCATATGTTGATTGGCTAGTGAACTGGCGGAACGGGTGGTGGCACTTTATTCTTTATAGGCTTAGTAGATTTCAGATAGGCAAAAATTGCTTTTAGTTCATCGTCGGTCATATTCCGATACATAACCCATGGCATCACAGGAATAAGATTTCTGTCAGATGACATACCGTTGTACTTACCATTCCGGATTGCGTAAATAAATTGCTCTTCTTTCCATGTGCCAATTCCGGTAGAATCAGATGTAAGATTGGCAGTATATCCAATACCCCAGGGACCAACCCATGTTGTCAGGTCTGATGTTACCGCCCAACCTTTGGTTTGTGCATCTTTTCTATTTACGGCCGGTACTGGACTACCGATATATCCTGAGAGCAAATGACTGGAGTCAAGTCCCGTTCCCGGTTTCGAATAGTCTTTTGGGGTGTGGCAATCATGACATGCAGAAACAGTCACGAGATGTTCGCCCCATTTTACCTGACTTTCATACCCGTTAAAATTTTCTTTTACTGGCTGGATTGTGGTCGTTTCGGTTTTTTCATTGTTGCACTTGGCTAAAAGCAGAATTGACAATGAGATCGTGATGATTGTTAAAAACTTCTTCATGCTGATTGAATTTTTTCGAATTAAATATTAAAATACTACTTAAGAAAAATAATCCGTCTGTCGATCTGTTATACCTTATCACCAGACTTTCATCCCGCCATCTACAACAATGTTGACACCGGTAACATAAGAACTGTCGGGCGAAGCCAAAAACAGCGCGACGTTTGCCACTTCTTCCGGTTTACCAAGGCGACCCAACAAAGTTTTACCAAGCATATAGCTCGCCCATTCCGGATCTTTCAATTGTTCACGCGTCTGATTTGTCTCGATTACGCCAGGTGAAATCGAGTTGACCCGGATCCCATATTCGCGGCCTTCCATCGCCAGTTGCCGGGTCATCCCGATGATGCCTGCTTTGGCCGTCGTATGCGAGAGACTACCCAGATTCTTAAAACTTAATAGCGCATTCAGTGAAGCATTATTAATAACTACACCCCGACTGGCTTTTAAATGCGGCCATGCTGCACGCGTGAGATAGAATACAAGATCTACTTCATCCCTGCGATTACGACCCCACTCCTCGTCTGAAATATTTTCCAACCAGTTGAAGTAAGCCATGGCCGCATTATTAAAGAGCACATCGATCCGCCCAAAATTGCTAATCGCAAAATTCACCAGTGCCAGGCATTCGGAGGACTCGGTCAGATGACAGGGTTGTAATGAAGTCATTATTCCGCCAGCAGCACGGACTGCTTCGACTGTTTCCTGTGCACTATCAAATTGAATATCGCACCCAACCACCATCGCACCTTCCCGTGCAAAAGCCAAAGCCGCTGCACGACCCATGCCGCCACCTGTACCCGTGATGATGCAAACTTTTCCTGAAAGTTTTTTTGATGACATATTATTTTCACCCCTTTTTTAGAATTGAAATTTAGAAATCACCATGTGCGTTCCATTCCCCACCTGAATCTTGCCTTGTCTTCCCCCGTGTAATCCGGGTCCAGGTATACATGCAAACTGGAGATTCGTTCCTCACGAAATTTAAATACGTTACAAAACCGCCCACCGGGTGTTTTGCCACCTTCCCAGGATTTACCCTCCATTTTACCATGTGAAGTTCCCTCAACGACCACATAGTCTTTTGAAGGAATAAACTTCATACCATCATAGTCGTGCTGAATATGCTCAAGCGCATCTTTAAATCCTTTTACCATTTCGAAGAAGGACTCACGTCCAAACCCAAAACCAAACTTTGGATAATATATTTCAGCATCCGGTGTGAATAGATCCATAAGATCCGGACGTCCCTGATCTGCTCTGATAAAATACTCCCGGGCAATTTTTATCTTATCGTGGTCGTTCAGGTTCATTGCAATACTTTTTATTCATTTGGCGATTTTTTTATCACACCAAGGTAGGATTCAATGGCACTAATAATGATTGACTTATATCACTCCTTTTTTGTCTCATTTGTCATTGTTTTTCCCTTCCATTCGATCTAGCTTTCGGTATTGGAGTAGTAATCAATATTGACTACCATTCAACCAGGTTGGTTCAAAGGTTTATGGTCATTTGAAGAACGAG
>DASSGT010000426.1:0-2630 GCA_035693345.1 Puia sp.
TGCCTAACCCTTCTACGGGTTTTATGGAATTTTCCCAGGCATCACAGGTTTTACCCAGAAAGTCAGTAGCGGGTGGATCTGTTTCGACAGACTGGTTCCCTTTATTTTGCTGATACCAGCCTATGGCAGAAGCACTCACCACTGCGACAATGTTATTGGGAATATTTGTTAATGCCTTTATCAGCAATTCACTGCTCATTGTTCGGCTTTCTACTATTTCCCTTTTCCTTTTTTCTGTCCAGGGTTTGTCCGCTACACCTGCTCCGGCAAGGTGAATGATATAGTTCGCTTTTTTGAATGTCTCTTCGTTTACGCTTGGTTCCTTCACATTCCATGCTGCATATGAAATACCGGGTGAAGTATTCTTTTGCGGTTTCGGATTCCTCGTTAAAATAATTACCTGATAACCCCGGGACAGAAGGAATTTTGATAATGCAGTTCCGATCAAACCAGTACCTCCCGTAATGATCACTGTATCCATGAAAGTTCTTTGTTAAAAGCGATAATAAAAATCCCCTCCCGCACATGACGGGAAGGGATTAAACAACTAAAAACAAACGATTTGGTATTGATTAATCTGGTTTTCTACCATCCAAAAAGCTGTTGATGGTACTGATTTCTCCCTGATTATTATTCTCCGATTTAACTTCATACTGGCTATAAAAGCTTTCCACACTGGTGACTGTATTATACAGTTCCAGATTTCGGCGGATGTAGGCCGGCACAATTTCAAACTCATTATTCGGATCCGCAGCATTCATGTTGAACGACAAGTTGCGCAATTTGTTGATCCGCTCTGCTGCACGGCGTTTCAGACCTTCTGCTTCGTCCTGCATGGCAGGCTCCTCTGCAGGCTGATCCGCCATAGATACCGGTTGTGTTTGATGGGCCCGAGGCACATCCGCCGCTGGAATTTCATCCTTAAAAACGAGCTGCATATCAGCAGAAGGATTTTCATCCTGAACCGGATGTTTCGCAGTCGCAGTTAAGATTTTATGATCTCTCGAATTTGTTTCTTCAGACAGGGATTCTGATGGTTCTTCGTCGTAAATATTGGCTGGCCTGGTTAGATATCCACCCGAATTGGCAGGTGGATTATTTGCTGCCGGTTTTTTCTCCTGATCTTTTTCTCTGTAGGCGGCAACGGTATCCTGCGAAAATATCCATTCTATTGGTTCTTCAATAATCTTTTTTTCCACTGTTTGCTCAATAGGAAGTCTGCTTTCAGATTTACCTGGCATGACCACCGCAGGACCCGTTCTCCTGATTTGTGCAACAGGCTCAGGAACCTCAACCAGTCTGGGTTCCAGCTCCTGAGAACGGGTAGGCATGGCGACAGCTACTTTTTGATTGGCAATCGCCTCAACTAAGTGTTTTTCATTAGTCGGTTCGGATGCAATACTTTCCTTTGGCTTTTTCAACTCTTCCACTGGCATCTGCAGAGGCATTACAATCTTTTCTTCCTTTTTCGGAACGGCTGGTTTTTCAAGACGTTTGAAAGGGTCCTTATATTCAAATCCGGTCGCTATAATCGTTATACCGATCTTATCGCCGAGGGAAGCGTCGTATCCCAATCCCAGAATCACATCAGTGTCCTCGCCTGCCTGCCCGATCAGGTGATGTTGTATGATTTCCACTTCGTCCATAGTGAATTCATGATCTCCTTCTGAGGAATTGATATTTATCAGGATCCATTTCGCTCCGCGAATTTCACTATCATTCAGTAATGGGGAATTCAATGCTTCTTCGATGGCTTGTTGCGCACGGTTGTTGCCCGAAGCTGTGGAGCTTCCGAGAATAGCCACGCCACCATTTCTCATTACAGTACATACATCCGCAAAATCCACGTTGATCTGACCTGTGCTATTGATCACATCAGTTATACATTTTGCCGCAGTTGCCAGGACATTATCCGCTCTTGAAAATGCTTCTTTCATTTTCAGATTTCCAAACTGATGACGCAGTTTATCATTGCTGATTACAAGCAGCGTATCCACATAATCTTTTAGCAGGGAAATTCCTTCTTCAGCCTGCAATTGTCTTTTCCTTCCTTCATAAGAAAATGGCGTTGTAACAATACCAACGGTAAGAATCCCAAGGTCCTTGCAGATTTTTGCGAGTATTGGTGCACCGCCCGTTCCCGTGCCACCTCCCATGCCTGCGGTAATAAATGCCATTTTGGTATTTACTTCCAGAATGGACTTGATCTCTTCCAGGCTTTCTTCGGTAGCCTGGCGTCCGATATCCGGATTTGCCCCGGCTCCGAGACCCTGGGTTAACAGAGGACCAAGTTGAATTCGATTGGCAACACGACTTTGTGCGAGTGCCTGGGCATCTGTATTACAAATAATGAAATTAACTCCTTCGATATTTTGTCCAAACATGTGGTTGACTGCATTACTTCCGCCACCTCCCACGCCAATCACTTTTATTATGGACGATCTTTCTTTAGGTAAATCAAACTGGATCATAAAATAGAATTAATGGTTAGTATAGAATTAAAGTGCGTGATCTTCTTCTTCCTTGAACAGATCAATGATACCGTCTTTGAACTTCCCCCAGAAATCTTTTATTCCACGTCTGTTAATAATCCTTTCCAATTGCCTGGTTTCTTCTGAGACGACAACCTG
>DASSGT010000427.1:0-2131 GCA_035693345.1 Puia sp.
TATTGAGCTTACCTATGCAAGCTCTGATATTATTCAAAAGGTTGTTGAAAACTGGCGTCGGCAAAAAGTGTATACCGAACAATGGGATCGGCAGCAGTTCCGGAATTGGATGGAATCGCTGTTTAAAAAAGGGCAGATTAAAGATGTTCATGAATACCAGGCAGGTGAATCTCTGACAGACTCGTTTAGTCTTCAGTTTATTCCATTTTCACAAGGTATGCTTTATGTAGGTAGTCAAGAACCCATAGATGGTTTTCAAATTGATCTGTTAACACCCGTGGCCGATTCTTTTTCGGTAGCTTATGCCCGCTACGAAGATTTTAAAAAATTAGAAGTTGCAAAGAACAGGATTGAAGTGACCCTCTCCGAATTAAAAGCCACTCAATCCCAGCTCATCCAATCTGAAAAAATGGCTTCGCTTGGTGAACTCACAGCAGGTATCGCTCATGAAATTGAAAATCCTCTGAATTTCGTCAACAACTTTTCCGACCTGAATACTGAATTGATTGATGAGCTGCAATCTGAATTAAAAGCAGAGAATATTAGTGAAGCCTTTTATATTTCAAATAACATTAAGGAAAATGAGCAAAAAATATTGCATCATGGTAAAAGAGCAGATGCTATTGTAAAAAGCATGCTTCAACATTCACGATCAGGCACAGGTGTAAAAGAATTAACTGATATCAATGCATTAACTGATGAATATCTGAGATTGAGGTATCACGTGTCAAGAGCAAGAGATAAAGAGTTCAAGGCTATATTGAAAACGGATTTTGATGAAACAATTGGAAACATCAATATCCTTCCGCAGGAAATTGGAAAAGTATTACTGAATTTATATAATAATGCTTTTTACACCGTAACTGAAAAAGCAAAACAACAGACCAACGGATATGAACCGACGATTTCCGTGGCTACAAAAAAGATAAACAATAAAGTGGAGATAACAGTGAAGGATAATGGTAATGGCATCCCTCAAAATGTTATTGACAAGATATTTCAGCCATTCTTTACTACTAAACCACCCGGGCAGGGAACCGGATTGGGTTTATCTTTGAGCTATGATATTGTGAAGGCACATGGCGGGGAGATAAACGTGGGGACGAAGGAGTATGAGGGAAGTGAGTTTATTATACGGTTACCCATTTCAGTTTAATTGGCATATCAGACGTGGTAATTTTTTGCATCGAAGAATTTACAATTATTCGTCAGTCTCCCCAATTTGTTCCATTTAGAGACAGAAGACAAAGACTGAAACCAAAACGTCATGAAAACAAAGATCATCTACTTTCTTCCTTTGTTATTCAGCTTAACGAAACATGCAAATGCTCAGTCAACAGGAAGTATAAAAGGCACCATTATCGACAATGGTAAAATGCCTTTATCTCAGGTGAGTATTATCCTTGATAAAACAAATTTCCGCACGATTACAAACGACAAAGGTGAATATATGATCGGTAGCATTCCGACCGGCCGCTACCATCTTGTTATTTCGCACGTAAGCTATCAATCTGTTAAGCGGGATATAGTCGTAAAAATGAATGAAACGGTCGATTATTCCTATACGCTTCAGGCCAGTACTACTGAAATTCCATCTGTTGATGTGTACGGACAGGGCCGGTTTACCAAAGTCGCCCTGTTACCTGAAATCGTTGGAACGAATATTTATTCAGGTAAAAAAAATGAGGTACTGCTGGTTGACAGCATAAGTGCAGATCTTGCACAGAATATAGCCCGGGATGTGTTTGCAAGAGTACCGGGCATTACTTCATGGGAGCTGGACGGTTCGGGTACTCAAACGAGTGTAGCTGCCAGAGGTTTAAGTCCTCACAGATCCTGGGAATTCAATGTAAATCAGAATGGCTACAATGTGAATAATGATTTATATGGTTATCCTGAAGCCATGTACAATCCTCCGTATGAAGCCGTGCAGGAGATTCAAATTGTCAGGGGCGGTGCCGCTCTTCAATATGGGCCCCAGTTTGGCGGCATGCTCAATTATGTTATTAGAAAACCTGACACTACAAAAGTTTTTGGGTTTGAAACACAACAGACTTTCGCTTCGTTCAGTACATTCAATTCCTATAATGCAATAGGTGGTGGCAAGGGAAAATTTAATTATTACGGATAC
>DASSGT010000428.1:0-6167 GCA_035693345.1 Puia sp.
AATAACGAGACAAGTCTGGAAGTCTGGAAGTCTGGAAGACTGGAAGTTTGTGATAAAGTTTTATAATAACTAATAACTAATAACTAACAACTAACAACTATGTCCGATCTCCGTTATCCCATCGGCCGTTACGAACCAAAACCATTTTCAGAAGAATTGAAAAAAGAATGGCTGACTAATATCCGCCAGCTGCCGACTGAGCTGGAGCATGCTATCCAAAATCTCGATGCTGCCCAATTGCAAAGCCCATACAGGGAAGGAGGCTGGACGATACATCAATTGGTTCATCATGTCGCGGATAGTCATATGAACGCGTATATACGCTTTAAACTGGCATTAACTGAGGACGAAGTGACGGTAAAATCCTATGAGGAACAATTGTGGGCCGAACTGGCAGATGTAAGGGCACTTCCGGTAAATATCTCCATTACTCTTTTGCATGCTTTGCATGCCCGACTGTATGCGGCCATTAAAGATTTACGCGTGGATCAATGGAACCGCACATTGAATTACCCGGGAAAACCGTTACCCGTAACCATCTGGTTTCTGCTGGGTATGTATAGCTGGCACGGTAAACATCATACGGCTCACATCCTTTCTTACAGAAAAGCCAACCGGATTTAACATGAAAGATCTTCGCTGGAAAAAAATCTCATCGGAATATATTTCAAAGGATATGTGGGGAACTGTCAGAAGGGATAAATGTGAAACAGCAGAGGGAAAAATAATAGACCCTTATTTTGTCTATGAATTTCCCACCTGGGTTTCGGCAGTTGCCGTTACGGTAGAGGGCAAGATAATTATCGAGCGTCAGTATCGTTACGCACTCGACCTGACAGGTTATGAAATTCCAGGTGGTTGTGTGGATGAAACCGACAAGAGCCTGGAGGATGCGATCGCCCGCGAGCTTATGGAAGAAACCGGATACCGGTTTGCCAGTTATGAATATCTTGGAAAAATATCCTCCAATCCGTCTACTAACGACAACTGGATGCATATGTATCTGGCAACGGGTGGAGTATATGAAAAACAACAGGTATTGGATCACAACGAAGAAATCGAAATTTATCTATTCGATATAGAAGAAGTAAAAAATCTATTAAGAGAAAACCAGTTTGCCCAGAGTATGCATGTAACGACACTGTTCTATGCGCTGGCTAAAATGAAAGTTCTTTCATATTAACTTCTCCCGCAAGAAAAACACTGCCACAAACCAGGATTAGGTCTTTTTTGTTTGCTTTTAATACGGCTGATTCCAAAGCCTGTTTTACATTGGGAAAACTTTGTCCCTGCAGTCCAAGTTTTTCTGCTTTTTCTGCTAATTCAGTTTCGGGTAGGGCACGTGGAATTTGTGCGCGCGTGAAATAGTAATTCGCCATTTTTGGTAATGGGCGCAGAATATTCTCAATGGCCTTATCCTTCACCATCCCAACAATAATATGCAATTCTTCATGTGAAGTATTTTCAATCTGTTTTGCAATCGCCTTCATGCCCTCTTCATTGTGGCCCACATCGGTTACTATTAAAGGATTTTCATGCAGAATGTCCCAGCGGCCATGTAAACCCGTCAATGACTTTACCTGTTTTAACCCCTGTTGCATGGCAGTATCCGGGATGTTGAATCCTTTTTGATTCAGTATTGACACAACCTCGGCAACAGTAACAATATTTTTTAATTGATATAGACCCGGAAGATCAAGGAGAAAATTTTTCTTATTGTTATTATGTGCTTCGGTCAGCTGAACAAATAAGTACTGACCTTCTGCTTTCCATTCCCCCGGAAATCTTTTCTGACTGGCAAAATAAATCGGTGAGCCATTTTCTTCAGCTGACTGCAGAAAAATATTTTTAATATCTGCCTGTTCTTCACCAATTACAACAGGAATACCGGGTTTAATAATACCAGCTTTTTCAAAAGCGATTTTCTGAAGTGTGTTTCCAAGTAAATCCATATGATCATAGCTGATATTGGTGATCACAGACACTTCGGGTATAATAATATTAGTGCTGTCCAGTCTGCCGCCCAGTCCGACTTCGATAACGGCGATATCGATCTCCTCGCTGGCGAACCAGTCAAAGGCCATGGCTACTGTAATTTCAAAAAAAGACGGCTCATTTTTTTCTATGAAATCGCTGATCCGCTCAGTAAACGTGATGACGTTTTTTTCGGGAATCATGTGACCGTCAATCCGAATACGTTCTCTGAAATCGTGCAAATGCGGTGAAGTATAAAGGCCGGTTTTATAACCGGCTTTTTGCAAGATAGCCGCAAGCATATGACTGGTAGAACCCTTTCCGTTGGTTCCGGCCACATGAATAGATTTGAATTTCCTTTCCGGATTCTCAAGTTGTTTACTGAGCGCCTGGATATTGATCAGGTCTGCTTTATATGCTGCTGCGCCGATTCTGCTGAAAAGCGGTAACCGGGTAAAAAGGTATTCGATTGTTTGGGGATAATCCATATGTTGGTCGTCCAAAAAAGCGATCAGTTATTATTCTTGAAATCACCCCGTTTCCATGCCTGGATGAAATCTGCCCAGGCCAGGGGATTGAAGATATTTTGTGGCGGATTCTGACCTGTGTAAGAATATTTAGTGGCATTTTGTTTGAGATAATAATTAGCAGCTTCTCTGGCGTCAGAAGGAAGGCCACGGGCGAGAATGCGTCTTTTGACCGCATCATTGTTTTGGCGTGCAATTTCGATTTGATCATCGGGCACTTTTGTGTTCACAAAATCCCTGTCGAATTGTTCCCTTGTCGGTCTTGGCCGGATGATGGTGGCGGGCAAATACATCGTATCTGTGATCATTAACTGTATTATGCTCCACTGATTGCCTTCAAGGTTTTTGGGAACATCCACTAGTCTGGGTTTATAACCAACACTGGAAAATTCGATCTGATCACCTTTCATGACTACGATTGAAAATACACCCTGTTCATTGGTAAAAGTTCCCCGGTGCTGACCCTTTACGACAATACTTACCGATGGGATACCCTGAAGACTGTCAGCCGTCATAACGACACCGTAAAATTGAACCACAGAATCCTTCAATTTGTCGAATTGGGCTTCCAGGGCAAAGGGCAGGCTTAGAAATAAGAAGTATAGTAGAAATTTTTTCAAAACTGCGCCAAAAATAAAGTTTATAAATCGTAAATCGCTAACAAATTAATGCCGCCATAGACTAATTTTGCAGCCAGTTTATTCTTTTTAACAAAACATTGCGCATGAATGTTGATAAAGTGTTGAAGGCTCTTAGTATAGTGCAAGAACCGGACCTGGGAAAAGATCTGGTTACCCTGAATATGATCCGGGATATTGTGATCAATGGTAATGATCTTTCATTCACGGTCGTACTCACCACACCTGCCTGCCCCTTGAAGGATCTGCTTAAAAACAATTGCATAAAAGCGGTTCATGAACAAATCGGAAAAGACATAAATGTAAAAGTTCATTTTATTTCGGAAATGAATTCAAAAAGGACGGATCCGGAAACTATTTTACCCAAAGTTAAAAACATCATTGCTATAGTTAGCGGAAAAGGGGGCGTGGGAAAGAGTACAGTGGCTTCGAATTTTGCGCTGGCATTAGCAGCGGATGGGGCGAAAGTAGGTTTAATGGATGCAGATATTTACGGACCCAGTGTACCCATCATGTTTGGTCTCCGGGGGCAAAGACCGATGATGAAAACGATCAACGGCAAAGGCATGATTCTGCCCATGGAGAAATATGGAATACGGGTTATGAGCATTGGATTGCTGGTTGATGAAAAGGATGCGGTGGTCTGGAGGGGCCCCATGGCAAGTTCAGCTATCAAACAATTTGTATCGGAGGTTTTCTGGGATGAGCTGGATTATCTGGTAGTCGATATGCCACCGGGTACGGGGGATATACATCTGACGCTCATGCAAACAGTTCCGGTAACGGGCGTGATCGTAGTAAGTACACCTCAGGATGTCGCCCTGGCCGACGCAAAAAAAGCGATTTCGATGTTTTCGCAGGCCCAATTAAAAACTCCGCTGATTGGACTGATAGAAAATATGAGCTATTTTATTTCTGAGGAAGCACCGCAGCATAAATATTATATTTTCGGAAAGGACGGCGGCAGGAAACTTGCAGAAGAATACGATATTCCTTTTCTTGGCCAGATTCCACTGATACAGAAAATTCGGGAGGGCGGTGATGAGGGAAGACCTGTGATGGTTGGTGAAGATGCAGAAGCAAAAAAAGCATTCCAGGATTTTGCCGGCACTGCGGCGCGAAGTATTGCCATGATCAATGCCAATATTAATACCGAAAAAAGAGCAGAGCTCGTAGTTGCCTGATTATCTATGTACGATATTCCATATTTTAAAGCTGAACATCCGGAAGAAGTATTTGCCTACATGAAGGCGCATCCTTTTGCACTGTTCTGTGGTGTGGATTCGAACAGAAGGCCGGTTGCCACTCAGATTCCGGTTTTATTTGAACAGCGGGATGATAAATTATTCCTACAGGGCCATTTCATGAAGAAACAAGATCATACGAATGCGTTTATGAAACATCCTGATGCGTTAGCAGTTTTTACCGGGGCGCATACCTATGTCAGTGCGAGCTGGTATGAGAACAAACAAACTGCCAGCACCTGGAATTACCAGTCGGTACAGGCTTCGGGTGTGATAAGATTCCAGGATGCGGCATTTCTGCTCAGGCTGATAACGCGTTTAACAGAAAACTTTGAATCACAGGGATCGCCCTCCCTGGTGCAAAAGATGGATCCCGTCTATGTGCAGCAAATGATGCAGGCCATCGTTGCCTTTGAAATGGAAGTGCTTTCAGTACGGCATGTGTTTAAACTGAGTCAGAACCGGGACGAAAAGTCACGTGAAAATATTGTCTCCCGACTCAGTGAGCAGGGAGCGGACGCGCTTGAGATTGCGAAAGCTATGACTGGAGAAAATAAAATCAATTCATGACCCGGTCAGCACTTATCGAACAAATCAGATCGAAGCAAAGTTATCTGTGTGTGGGTCTGGATACTGATCCGGAAAAGATCCCCCGTTCATTGCGAACATCAGACGATCCTGTATTTGAATTCAATAAAAGGATCATAGATGCGACGCTCGACCACTGCATAGCTTATAAATTGAATACTGCATTCTACGAAGTATCGGGAGCGACCGGATGGAAAAGTATGCAAAAAACCGTCGAGTATATTCCCTCTACTCATTTCAAAATAGCTGACGCAAAACGCGGGGACATTGGAAACACATCGACCCTTTATGCCCGCGCTTTTTTTGAAACACTTTCATTTGACGCAGTGACCGTGACTCCTTATATGGGAGAAGATAGTATCCGTCCGTTTCTTGCATATCCAGACAAGTGGACTATTTTACTTGGACTGACTTCCAATGACGGCGCCGCTGATTTTGAATTGCAACCCGGCGCGAATGGATTGCTGTATGAATCCGTCATTCAAAAAGCCTCACAG
The DNA here is from genome assembly GCA_035693345.1 of Puia sp. GTDB lineage: Bacteria > Bacteroidota > Bacteroidia > Chitinophagales > Chitinophagaceae > Puia. Next base: position 5,469 of record DASSGT010000428.1, read on the forward strand.
TGGGGAACAACCGAAAATCTCATGTTTGTGATCGGAGCCACAAAACCGGAATGGTTTGATCGTATAAGGGCCATCGCCCCAAACCATTTTTACCTCGTGCCGGGGCTCGGTGCACAGGGTGGGAGCCTGAAAGAAATTTCCAAAAAAGCATTGAATAAAGATGTCGGAATATTAGTGAATGCAAGCCGGGCCATTATTTATGCCGGAACCGGAGACGATTTTGCGGAAAAAGCCAGTGAAATCGCGTCAGGTTATGCTTCTGAGATGTCTGTTTATTTAAAAAGCAATGCATCTGTTTGACAGATGCATTACAGTTGGCAGTTGGCAGTAATCTATACCCACTCTTATAATCTTATACTCCTATACTCCCACACTACAAATTCACCTTATCATCATCCTTATCTTTGTCCTCGTCCTTGTCATCATTACCGTTGTCTTTATCAACTGACTTATCTGTATCACTTGTCAGTCTCACGCTTCCGAAACTACTTTTGATTTTTATTTTTGAGGATCCGCTGCCTGCTTTCCCGGAATAACTGTTGTCGAATTTAGGCCCGGAGGATTCGTCTTCATTTTCTTTTGATATATTGAATCCCGTTCTGTTTTTAAAACTGCCAAAGTTAGTATACACGTCAAACTTTGCGGAGAGATCATCCGGTACTTTTAGATCGATGGTTGAATACGATTGGAAAAGGGAAA
>DASSGT010000429.1:0-2400 GCA_035693345.1 Puia sp.
GTTAGCCGTCAGGCGATTTCCGTGCATATCAGAATTATGCAAGAATGCGGCCTCATTCTCATTCAACAACAGGGCCGGGAACGTTATTGCAGCATTGAACCGAAGAAGCTGGAGGAAGTGGCAGACTGGGTAGAGCCATACAGAAAAATGTGGGAAGGGCGTTTCGACCGGGTAGATCAGATTATTAAAAAATTAAAATCTAAAAAAAATGCAAAGTAAAAACAAAACCACGGTGGTGGCTGAAGCTGGCAAACAGGAGCTTTTCATTACGCGTGAATTTGAAGCTCCACGAAAACTGGTATTTAAGGCATTTTCAGATAAGAAACTGCTGGAGGACTGGCTGGGATGCAAGGAGATGAAAGTGAAATATGAAAAGTTCGAACCGAAAGCAGGCGGTTCCTGGCGATATATCGGCACTATGGAAAATGGTGCATCATTCGCATTTCACGGCGTTTGCCATGATTTCACAGCTCCGGAGAGAATCATTCAGACCATGGAATTTGAAGGCCTTCCGGAAACAGGGCATGTAGTCATGGAGACCACCCGTTTTGAAGATCTGCCCTCCGAAAGATGCAGGCTGACCTCGCAATTGGTATTTCAATCGGTAGCAGATCGGGACGGCATGGTTCAGGCCAATATGGAACAGGGCACTGCAGAAAGTTATCAGCGCCTGGATGAATTAATCGCCGGTAATCACATTTGATAGAGTATGATCATCGCAACAGACAAAGGAAAAATTATTTATGTGGGCGAGCGGATATCGGTTTCTCCTGACCGGTTGATTGTATGGCTCTTAAAATTGATTTGTGCGCTTGTTCTATTATTTTTCCGCTTTTTTGTTGCTGATCGTTCTCATTAGTTCGCTGTATATCCGTGCATGTTTGTGGTGAATTTCAATGAACGTTCACGGCAGGCTTCACGGGCCTCGACATGATCTCTACCACTTCGACATTACCCCCCTGTTGCAGAATCGGACATCTTCTGGCTTCTGTCAGGGCGTCTTCATAATTTTCAGCTCTGACAATAATGGTACTTACGATTTTTAACCCATCAGCAACAACGGATTCCCTGTTCGCATTTGCACCACCATTAGAAATGATGAATCCCTGCGACGGAAATACAAAGCTGGTTGCAAAAAAGCCCTTCTCTTTCCACTCGTCAGTCAGAACATCCCATAAAGTGGTGACTGATTTGGCGTCTTCGGATGAATAGTCAGCGGGCACCCGAATGATTAAAATAAATTCTTTCATGACATTTGATTTTTTATTTAATAAAATTTTTACCCAGAATATTTAATAAGCGATTTCTACAGTGGATTGATAAAGCGCTTTGTCCTGAACATGCCGCAGCATAAAATCCGCTGCGTCGGCCCTGGAAATCTTCAAACCGTTTTTCAAAAATTGATTAACAGCCATCCGGTATTTACCTGTCAGGGGTTTGTCCGTTAATTGTGGCGGCCGTACGATCGTCCAATTCAACGCGCTTTTTTTCACGATACCTTCCATCCGCAGTAAATCAGCATACATGTTTTTCAATAATTTTTGAATAATATATTTAGCTGCAAGCCTTACGAAAAACGGTAACAGGGGACTGTTCTCTACGGCTGAAGCAGAGATAAAAAACACCCGGCACCCTGAAGACTGCTGCATTTCACGAATAATATTTTTCGCTCCTTCAGAATAAAGTGTCGTCGGCCTGTCACCAAAAAGACCTCCGCTAACGCCGATCGCCGATATCACCGCATCTTTTTCCGCATAGTGATCGGCAAAGCTAAAAGCCTGCGTCACATCGCCTTTCACGATCAGCAGATTCGGGTGATTGAAGGATAGTTTTGCCGGATTGCGCAGGACCGCGGTTACTGAATGACCAGCCGCCAGAGCCTGTTCGACACATTGACAGCCGATGCCACCGCCAGCTCCGATAATTAAAAGTCTCATACTTATCAATTGAATTTGAAAATGCTTAAAAAAATAATGACGATAAAGAGGAGAAGTTGACTCAGGAAAAAACGATCGAGCGCTTTCCTGATTTTCCCCATTGAATCCATTGCGGGAAGACCACCCGAAATCACGGTCTTTCTCAGGCGACGGTTTTGCGTTCTTCCTATAAACAATGAGTTTGCGATTAGCAGGAGTACGAGCGCAAACTTTATCCGGAACCACAGCTGTTCTCCAAAAACTCCACGGGTGATGACCATCATGAGCAGCCCCGTGACAATCAGCAGAGCCGCGCCAATACCGGCTATCCGCGAAAATGATGCAGTGGTTTCGAGCACCCCCACGGCTTTTTCCGCCTGAGATGAAACCGAGAATTTCCAAAAACTACGCAGGGTTATAAAGTCGATGAAGGTCGTTCCTGCCATCACAACCAGCGATATCAGATGAAGAGCAACGAAAACCG
>DASSGT010000430.1:0-4588 GCA_035693345.1 Puia sp.
AACTCTTTGCTACGGAAAAGCTCCAGGCGGTTTCAGCCGATTTGGAAAAGATTAAATTTTATACGCATCCGACCAATGATGCCTGGTGCAGGGATCACGGCCCGGCATTCCTGATTAATCCCGGTGCCGCACAGCCAAAAATTATTGTCGACTGGAATTACAATGCATGGGGAAATAAATATCCTCCATACGATCTGGATGATCGAATACCCACACTCATAGCGACTGCTTATCAGATTCCGGTTTTATATCCGGATATTATTATGGAAGGGGGCTCAGTAGATTTCAACGGGAAAGGCACGCTGATCACATCCGAATCCTGCCTGTTGAATGAAAACAGAAATCCATTGTTGAGCCGCTCGGGGATCGAAGCATATCTGGAAGCGTATTACGGGGTTGAACAAATTCTTTGGGTAAAAGACGGCATTGTCGGAGACGATACAGATGGACATATCGACGACACGGTTCGGTTTTTTAATGAGGATAGTGTGCTGGTTGTAGTGGAAGAAAATAAATCGGATGAGAATTACAACATCCTTCAGCAAAATCTGTCAGATCTGAAAAAGATGCGGCTGCTGAACGGTAAACAGCTTAATCTGATTGAACTTCCCATGCCTGATAAAGTGATATATGAGGACCAGCGTCTGCCGGCTTCTTATGCAAATTTTTATATCGCAAACGGGTTGGTTGTCGTACCTACATTTCGATGCGCTAACGACGACCGGGCTTTGCAAATAATTCAGTTTGCGTTTCCTGAACGCAAAGTAATCGGTATTGATTCAACCGATATCATCTGGGGATTGGGCAGTTTTCATTGTCTCAGTCAACAGGAACCGTACGTATAACGCCAAAGGCGTTATACAATGTGGGAAATGAGTGAAGGTGAGAAAAGTGGTGATGTAAGAGTTGAGTGTTTAATTCATTTTTATTTATTGATCTTTTTTTTGATTTTATAATTTCGAAATTCAGCCAGACTTTAGACATTATTAATACTTATTATTTAATAAATTCACGCCTTAAACATTTGCTTTACGCTTTCCGCTTTACGCGTTAAGTTTAAAAACGCTTGCTACATGAAAAAAATGATCCTGCCTGGCTTATTTGCCCTTTCCAGTTTGTTTGCTTACTCTCAGAAAAAAGAAAATGTGATTTCCGTCATTCCTGAACCGGTCAGTATGGTGCAGGGCACCGGCTATTATACCTTGCCGGCCTTCTTAACAGTAAGTATCCCCAATACATCTGAATTAAAATCGACTTCTGAATCAGTACTTGCCAAGCTGGCGGCCACGGGGAAAAAAGTGACTCTGGTCAACAGTAAAAATGCTGTTATCCGGTTTGAGCTGACGAAAATTCATGAAATGGAATTGCATGAAGAAGGATACCGCCTGTCGGTTAAACCAACCGGTATTGTGATTACTGCCAATAAACCTGCCGGGCTTTTTTATGGCGCGCAAACACTGTGGCAGTTACTTCCACAGGAAATTGAAAGTAAAACAAAGGTCAGTGCTGTAAACTGGAAGGCACCACTGGTAGAAATAAAGGATTATCCCCGTTTTGCATGGAGAGGCCTGATGTTCGATGTCGCTCGCCATTTTTTTACAAAGACGGAAGTGGAGGATTTTATCGATGTGATGGTTCAGTATAAATTCAATCTTCTGCATATGCATTTGACAGATGACGAGGGATGGAGAGTGGAGATAAAAAGCCTGCCCCGTCTGACAGAAGTCGCATCCCATAATGCAAAACGTGAGGGATATTTTGGAACATTTGCTCCCATTCCTGATAACGAGCCCAGAACATATGGCGGATTCTACACACAGGAAGATATTCGGGAATTGGTGAAATATGCGAAAGACCGTTTTGTAGATATACTGCCCGAGATCGATGTTCCCGGACATAGTATGTCGGCCATCGTTGCTTATCCTGACCTTTCCTGTACGGAAGGTTCGGATAAATACCAGGTGGTTTCCGGAGAAAAATTTATGGACTGGCCTGGTCCCGTGGCTTTGCGCGATAACACCCTTTGCCCGGCAAACGAGAAAGTATATGTGTTTCTGGATACAGTTTTCTCGGAACTCGCAAAGATGTTCCCTTTCCCTTACATACATGTCGGAGGAGACGAATGTGCTAAAAATTACTGGGCGAAAAGTGATCAGATTAAAGCACTGATGACAAAGGAAGATCTGAAAACAATGGAGGAAGTGCAGAGCTATTTTGAAAAACGTATTGAAAAAATTGTTGAGTCCAAGGGCAAGAAATTCATCGGATGGGATGAGATCCTGGAAGGTGGTCTGGCACCGAATGCGGTCGTTATGAGCTGGAGGGGAATCAAAGGAGGCGTCGCGGCTGCCAAAATGGGCCACCAGGTCGTTATGAGCCCCACAACCTTTGTTTACCTCGATTATATGCAGGGTGACGCGATCAGCGAACCACATGTTTATGCCACGCTGAGACTGAATAAGACCTATGAATTTGAACCGGTGCCGGAAGGCGTGGAATCAAAATATATACTCGGTGGTCAGGGTAATCTATGGACCGAGCAGGTGTATAATACACGTCATCTTCAGTATATGATCTGGCCGCGCAGTCTGGCTATTTCCGAATCCCTCTGGTCTCCGAAAGATAAAAAGAACTGGAGCTGGTTCGCCAATAAAGTGGAGAAGAACTTCGGCCGCATGGATCTTCAGAATGTGAAGTATGCCCGCACCATGTTCGATCCCATTTTTTCTGTTAGTAAAGATGCAAATGATTCCCTCGTCATTACATTGAGCACAGAGATACAGGGATTGGATATTCATTATAGTTTCGATAATTCTCATCCGGATAATTTTTATCCTGTATACAAACAGCCGCTGATGGTTCCCAAAGACGCCGTCATGCTAAAAGTGATTACTTACCGGGGAAACCAGGTGATGGGAAAACAAATCGATATGCCCATTGCCGAGTTGAAAAACCGGGCCAATAAAACCAGAAAAGAAGACTAGAAAGAGTATCCACCACTTATTAACAATAGGGGAATCCATAAGGCATTTTGATTAGGTTTGTCCTCAATCAATACAGAGATCCGTGCGTTTAAAAAGTCTTGATATAAAAGGATTTAAAAGTTTTGCTGACCGGACCCATATTCTTTTCAATGAGGGCATTACAGGCATCATCGGTCCCAATGGTTGTGGTAAGAGCAATATTGTAGATAGTATTCGCTGGGTAATCGGAGAACAAAAAATCAGTCACCTGCGTTCTGAAAATCTGGAGAGCCTGGTTTTCAACGGATCGAAGAACCGCACAGCTTCCGGACTGGCTGAAGTAAGTCTCACGTTTGAGAATACACGAAATTTATTGCCAACAGAATTCAGCACGGTAACGGTTACCCGCAAATTCTATAAAAGCGGAGAAAGTGAATATCGTTTAAATGATGTCAGCTGCAGATTAAAGGATATCCAGAACCTTTTTATGGATACGGGCATATCAACCGACAGCTATGCGATCATTGAACTGGGTATGGTGGATGATATCATCCGTGATAAAGAAAATAGCCGCCGTCGGATGTTGGAACAGGCAGCCGGCATTTCTATCTACAAGACCAGAAAAAAAGAAGCCCGTCAGAAACTGGATGCAACAGAACAGGATCTTGCGCGTATCGAAGATCTGCTGTTTGAAATCAATAATCAGTTAAAAACGCTGGAGAACCAGGCGAAAAAAGCAGAGAAGTATTTTGAAATAAAGAAGGAATATCGCGAAGTAAGTATTGAACTGGCCAAATCATCGCTGGAAGGATTCAATGCAAGTTATAAAAATCTCCAGGTGCAATCGGAGACTGAAACAGATAAGAAATTTCAGCTCGAAGCGATGATCGCGGGTGAAGAAGCAGCCCTTGAAAAAGAAAAGCTGGAATTCATTGAAAAAGAAAAACAATTGCAGGCACTGCAGCATGCGTTTAATGATCTTATTCAACAATTAAGAAATAAAGAAGGAGAGAAAAACCTGGTCAGTCAGCGTGTGAATTTTCTGCAGGAAAAAGAATCCAACCTGCAGGATTTTCTTTCGAAGGGAGCGGGCCAGATAAAGGGGTTGGAAGAAAGTGTTCAGTTCACGGAAAGCCAGGTTGCCGAAGAAGATGTGAAGCTGGAGCATGTGTTACAAAACCTGGAGTTGCTGCGCGAGAAAACAGAACTGGCAAGAACATCCTTCAGTGGTATCAAGCTGTTGCTGGATCAGCTCAGGAGTGAGCATGCACACGCACAGCGGAGGCAATTTGATTCTGAAAAAAACATTGCAGTTGCTGACACTTCCATACAAAACCTTGAAAGGGCACTGAGACAACAGGAAGAAGAAAGTGCTGCCCGGGCGCAGCAGATAAAGCAATTGGGATTTGAAGGCGAATTGACTTCGGATGAATTGGAAAGCAAAAGAACGGATTTAAGGCAGTTACAGGAGCACCAGGAAAGAACCCGTGAACAAATTCTGCAAACTCAGGAAAAACTGGAAATTCTTCGTCAGGAGCTGGCTGAAGAAAGCAGAAAATACGATGCCAAAAAAAATGAACACGATCTTCTGAAAAGTCTGATCGATTCAATGGAAGGTTATCCGG
>DASSGT010000431.1:0-5814 GCA_035693345.1 Puia sp.
AATTAACAATTAATAATTAACCATTAACAATTAACTTCGTCCCCTTCAAAAACGGGCATGGAGTCTTTGAAACTCAGTATTAACCCTGACCGGTTACCCAAACACATCGCTATTATCATGGATGGAAACGGGAGATGGGCCAAAGGGCAGGGGCAGGACAGATTGTTCGGCCATTACCACGGCGTCGAAAGCGTGCGTAATGCAGTCGAGGCCTGTGCTGAACTGGGCGTGGGCTATCTCACCCTGTATGCCTTTTCTACTGAAAACTGGGAAAGACCTGCCAGGGAGGTAGACGGTCTGATGGAATTACTGGTCGATACGATCCGAAAGGAAGTGCCGACCCTGAATAAAAATAATATCCGGTTGCACGTAATCGGGAATACCGAAATGCTTCCGGAAAAAACGATAACCGTTCTGAATGAAGCCATTACAGAAACGGCCGGCAATACCGGTCTGAATCTGATCATGGCCTTGAGTTATAGCAGCCGCTGGGAAATGGGGGAAGCTGCCAGGCAGCTGGGACTGGATGTTAGAGCGGGAAGGCTGGACCCGGATACGATTGACCAATATAGTTTTCAAAAATATCTCTGTACCCGAAATTTCCCCGACCCCGAATTGATGATCAGGACGAGCGGAGAACACCGGATCAGTAATTTTCTTTTATACCAACTTGCTTATGCTGAATTATACTTTACGCCCGTACTTTGGCCTGACTTCCGGAAAGAAAATCTCTATGAGGCCATCCTTGATTTTCAGACGCGCGAAAGGCGGTTTGGTAAAACCAGCGAGCAACTGGGCTGAGGACCCTCAATCCTTCAGAAATGCTTGAGAATAAATGGCCTGTATCACTGATCCAGCCTGTATTTTAACAAAGACTTTTAATTAATCCACTTAATTTGCCGCTCTAAAAAACCCGCCCGGATGATACGACGTTTATTGACTGGTGTTTTTTTGCTTACTTACTGCTTACTGACGATCACAAATACCGAGGCACAGGTTACTGATACTACCCACCCCGTAATTACTGACACCACTCATCCCGTTTCCGTAGACCCCGAATTACTGGCCCTTGAAAATCAGAAAACACCCAAAGAATTTACCATCGCAGGGTTAAAAATTACAGGCAGTAAATACCTCGATGAGTCATTGCTGATTTCCGTTTCCGGATTAAGTATTGGAGATAAAGTAATCATTCCGGGCGGAGATAATTTCAGTAAGGCCATTCAGAAATTATGGAATCAGAATTTGTTTTCAAATATTGCTATTTATTTTACTAAGATTACCGGTAACGAGCTGTATGTGGAAATCAATGTTACCGAAAGACCACGTCTCACGAATTTCATTTTTGACGGCGCCAGCAAGTCCGAATCCGATGAATTAAAAGTAAAAACAGGATTGATCAAGGGACGGGTGATCACAGAAAACATGAAACAAACCGCCGACGAAAATATCAGAAAATATTACGCGGATAAAGGTTTTCAGGGAGTGACCGTGCAGATAAGTGAAGCCCGCGATCCGAAAACGCCCAATTCAGAAACACTTACTTTTCATATCGATAAGGGAACTAAAGTCCGTATCAATCAGATCTCTATTTACGGCACCCAGAATATTTCAGCGTCCAGGCTTAAGAAGCAAATGGACGACACGCATGAAGTGACAAAGCTTACGCTCTTCCCTGCAAAGGATTCGTCATCTTATGGCGTAGTAAAGCCGGAAACCTTCAAGCAATATATTGACACGTGGGGATTTCTTTCTTATACCGGTACAAAGGAATTTCTGGATCCATATTTCCGTTTTAAACTTTTTAGTTCAGCCAAATTCAATGCAAAAAAATATGGTGAGGACAAGGAAAAGATCCTCGACTACTATAACTCCCAGGGATATCGCGATGCCGTGATCGTATCTGATACTTTAATGTATAATAGCAAGCATCAGCTGAACATCGCTATCAAAGTGGATGAGGGACAAAAATATTATTTCGGAAAAATAACCTGGAAAGGAAATACAAAATATCCTGACACGGTTCTTTCAATGGTTTTAGGCATCAAAAAAGGTGACGTTTATAATCTGGACATTCTGAATAAAAAACTGGGTAAGCAGGTTACACAGGAAGGTGGTGGCGTCAGTGATCTTTATCTCGATGACGGATATCTTTTCTTCAGAATTGATCCGGTAGAAACGGCTGTTTATAATGACACCATTGATTTTGAAATACGAATGGTGGAAGGTCCGCAGGCAACCATAAAAAACGTCACGATCGCCGGGAATGAAAAGACCAAGGAGTATGTAATCCGCCGGGAACTAAGAACGATTCCGGGAGAAAAATTCAGCCGCCAGGATATCATTCGATCAACACGTGAAATTGTAAACCTGGGTTACTTCAATCAGGAAAAAGTAACACCGGGTATTGTGCCGAACCAGGAAGACGGAACGGTGGATATTAACTGGTCAGTGGAAGAAAAGTCATCCGATCAGCTGGAACTATCTGCAGGATGGGGTGGTGGTATTGGGATCACCGGTACCGTTGGAATTTCATTCAATAATTTTTCTATTAATAATATCTGGAAGAAATCTGCATGGGATCCTTTACCGACAGGGGATGGACAAAAACTCAGTCTTCGCGTGCAGGCGAATGGGAAAGCGTATCAATCGTATAATCTTTCATTCACCGAACCATGGCTCGGTGGTAAGAAGAGAAACTCATTGACCGTAAGCCTTTATCGTAGTGCGTTCCGTACAGGTGGATACAATTATACAACGGCGAAATATGCCTACAGTGATACCAATTCTCTCAAGAATTTCGGAGTTGTCATTGCCCTGGGTAAACAGTTGAAATGGCCGGATGATTATTTTACACTGACTTATTCGCTGAACTATACCCTGTACGACCTGAAAAACTATTCGCTCTTCTCACCGGATTTCCGGAATGGATATTCGAATAACCTCAGCTTCAAAGTGGCGCTGGGCCGATATTCTGTGGACCAGCCGATTTACCCGCGATCTGGTTCAAATTTGCTGATCAGTGCCCAGTTTACACCACCCTATTCTTTATTTAAATCGGACTACAATACATCACAGGAACAATTTGAATTGCCTGAATACACAAAATTCCGTCTGACCAGCGAATGGTACATTCCGATCGGTAAACCAATGGGTGCCGATAAAAGCAGACAGTTTGTTTTAAAGGCATCAGTGAAATATGGATTCATGGGCAGGTATAATAATGAATTGAATTTTTCACCGTTTGAAAGATTCCAGTTGGGTGATGCCGGTCTGACCAACAACTTCGGCTTGCTTGGTTATGATATTATTTCTCAAAGAGGTTATCCTGTATATCAGAATTCGGATCCGAGAATCAACCCGGAACAACAGAGCGCCACCCAGTTCTTTACCATGTTTAATAAGTATACACTGGAAATGCGTTATCCATTTGTCACCAATCCAAGCAGTACGATCTACGGAGAAACATTTTTTGAGGCCGCCAACGGCTGGTACAATTATCAGGACTATAACCCCTTTCGTTTACGCAGGGACGTGGGTGTCGGTTTGCGTTTCTTCCTGCCGATGTTTGGTTTGCTGGGTTTCGACTATGCGATCGGTCTGGACAGGATCAAAAATGGTTCACTTAGCAATGCAACCCGCTTTACCTTTATGTTAGGTGTGGAACCTGAATAACCCGACAAAAATTCCCGATATGAAAAAAATTGTATTCATAGTTTCCCTGATTTTCTCTGTTTGTTGTTCTGCCCTTGCGCAACGGTATGCGATTGTAGATACCAAATATATTCTCGATAAGATGCCTGAATATAAAACAGCACAGAAACAACTCGATCAGATCAGTGCCCAATGGCAAAAAGAAATAGACGATAAACAAGCCGTTCTGGATAAAATGTATAAGGACTATGAAGGGGAGGAAGTGATGTTAAGTGATGATTTGAAGAAAAAAAGAGAAGATGAACTTTTCAACCATGAAAAGGAGGTACGGGATCTCCAGCGCAAACGGTTTGGTTTTGAGGGAGATTTGTTCAAAAAACGTCAGGAACTGATCAAACCGGTGCAGGATAAGGTTTATAACGCAATACAAAAAATCGCGGTGAATCGCCTGTATGACTTTATTTTAGATAAAAGTGAAGGAATTACTGTTATCTTTGCCGACCCTAAGCTGGATAAGAGTGATGATGTTCTCAAAGAACTCGGGGTTAAGTAGAAAAATTTATTATATCAACTATTAACAAAACAAAGAAAACAGAAAGCAATTATGAAAAAAATTGTTGCCATTGTATTAGTAGCAACCACCCTAACACTCGCCGGGAACAAGTTGCAGGCACAAAACAAATTTGGTTATATCAGCCTGAGCGAATTGATCACTTCAATGCCTGAATATAAAAAAGCTGATTCCTCCATGCAGGAATATCAGGGCGCACTGAATCAGAATTTTGAAGACATGAAACGCGAATTCAGCGAAAAAGACAGTCTTCTCTCTTCAAAGGATACAACAAAATACACCAGGGCCCAGATCGAAATTAAGAGAAAGCAATTGGGAGAACTCTATGTGAAACTGCAGGGTTACCAGCAACAAGCCGGACAACTTTATCAGCAGAAACAACAGGATCTGATGGCACCGATCCAGAAAAAAGCTTCAGATATTGTTGGAACAGTTGCAAAAGAAAACGGTTATACTTACGTATTTCTGAAAGATGCCATGCTGGTTTCACCACCTGCTGACGATCTTCTTCCTTTAGTAAAAAAGAAACTGAACCTCAGATAAACGCTTTTATAAAATATCAAAAGGCTGTCCCGCTTTCCAGGGACAGCCTTTTTAGTTTTTGTTGATTAATTTAGTATATGCCTTCTTCCCAACCGATTGGAGTTTTTGATTCCGGCTATGGCGGATTGACTGTATTGAAGTCCATCGTTGAAAAACTTCCCGGCTATGATTTTATTTATCTGGGAGATAATGCGAGAGCACCATATGGTAATCGTTCATTCGAAACGGTATATCAGTATACAAGAGAATCCGTTCAATGGTTTTTTTCTAAGGGCTGCCCTCTGGTAATACTGGCCTGTAACACTTCTTCGGCAAAAGCATTACGTACGATTCAACAGCAGGACCTGGCATCTTCACGAACTCCAAACAGGGTTCTGGGCGTTATCAGACCAACAACGGAAATAGCAGGGCTACTTTCAAAAACAGGCCATGTAGGTATATTGGCAACCAGCGGAACAGTGAATTCTGAATCCTATCCGCTGGAAATAAAAAAGTTTTTTCCTGAGGTTAAAGTATATCAGCAGGCTTGTCCGCTTTGGGTGCCATTGATAGAAAATAATGAACACCTCAACCCGGGAGCTGATTATTTCGTGCAGAAATATGTGGATGAACTTTTGGCGCAGTCTGATGAAATCGACACCGTTTTGCTGGCCTGTACACACTATCCTCTCCTGATGGAAAAACTGAAAAAGTATTTTCCCCGAGGCGTTCAACTCGTTGCCCAGGGAGATATTGTAGCCGAAAGCCTGCAGAAATATCTGGTTCATCATCCTGAAATAGATGCCCGTTGCAGCAAAGAGCATCATATTTCTTTTTACACTACCGATGATAATATAGATTTTGACAGACATGCCGGGTACTTTTATGGAGATGCTGTCAGATCAGAAAGGGTATTTTTGTAACTTCAGGACCCCTAAACCCTGACTTTATTTACATTCATTGCCTGCACGAAGGAGATCAGTAAAGAAGGGAGCAATGGAACGGTTACCAGGGCAGGAGATTTTTACGCTACAATCGGGGGAAAATTGTGGAATGCAGATAGTATT
>DASSGT010000432.1:0-15181 GCA_035693345.1 Puia sp.
GTACAGGCATGTTCGTTATTCTCATCATGAATTAATACCACTTCCCCCCGAAAACGTTCAGCCAATTTTAGTGTTTCGCGGTTATCGGGATATTGCTCTGTAATTATTTCTTTATGATGAGTAAAGTAATACCCGGTCATACGCATGCCTTTCAGCATGGATCTGACTGCTCCGTACACATCTTTTATATAATCTTTTAAAAACATAAAACTTCAATTTAGAAATGCCAACCCGTGATTGCCACAATAGTCATCAGCAACAAATTAAACATACTGATTGGCAACAGATATTTCCACTCCAGATTCAGCAACTGATCGATCCTCAGTCTCGGAAAAGTCCATCTGAACCACATAATCAAAAATATCAGTCCAAGCGTTTTCGCAAGAAACCAGATGGACGACGGAATATAATCCATTATATGATTGAACGACTGCCAGTGCCCGATATGCAGGGGCATCCAGCCACCAAAGAATATCGTTGCACCAATCGCACAGACGATGAATATATTTATATATTCTGCCAGGAAGAAAAGAGCGAAACGCATCCCGGAGTACTCAGTATGGAATCCCGCAGTTAATTCGCTTTCTGCTTCTGCCATATCAAATGGCGCCCGGTTTGTTTCGGCTGTCACCGCAATTATAAATATCACAAAGGAAATGAGAGCGGGAATATGGGCCTTGAAAATCCACCAGCCATTTTCCTGCGAAAGAATAATATCCCGGATGCTCAGACTGCCAGTCATCACTACGATGGAAAGGACCGAGAGGCCTGCAGACAGTTCATAACTTACAATTTGCGCACCGCTGCGCATGGCACCCAGCAGGGAATATTTATTATTGCTTGCCCATCCGGCCATCAGAATGCCGATGACAGATAATGATGAAATGGCCGACAGGTATAATACTCCGATATTAATATCCCATATCTGCAAGTTTTTTGCAAATGCGATGGGTGCAAGGATGAGCATGGCAACGATCATGACAATAAAAGGGGCCAGATTAAAAAGAAATTTATCTGCGCCATCAGGCACCAATCCCTCTTTCATCAAGAGTTTTAATGTATCAGCAGTCGTTTGAAATATTCCTTTTGGTCCGACTCTGTTAGGTCCCAGACGTATTTGCATGACGGCGGCTACTTTCCGCTCCATCCAGACCAGGCCCAGACCGAGTAAAGCAAATAATGTAATAGCAGAAAGACCAACCAATAGGAATTCGGTAAATAATGCCATGGCGGGGCTGAAATGCTCGTTCAGCCATTCATGAATAAAACGTGTACTACCTTCTAAACTAAGCATGTTTCATTTTTATCGGTCAATATCCGGTATTACCAAATCCAGTGATCCCATGGCGGCCACCAGGTCTCCTATTTTCAATCCTTTTACCATATGTTCCAGGGCAGAAAGATTGGAAAATCCAGGTGAACGGAATTTTATCCTGTAAGGAGTTGTGCCGCCTTCACTTACAATATATACGCCTAATTCACCCCTCGCCGTTTCAACTCTCTGATAAAATTCACCCTTTGGCAATTTCAAAACTGCTTTTGTTTTCGCCTGATAATCTCCCTCCGGAATATTATCAAGCAACTGTTCGATGATGCGGATACTTTGCTGCATTTCTTTCAGCCGGACTACATAACGCGCAAATGAATCTCCCCCCCTTTCTATAATCTCGTCGAAATCCACTTTATTATAAATATCATAAGGATACAGTTTCCTAATATCACAAAAAACACCGCTGGCCCTGCCCACCGGGCCGGTACATCCATAGGAAATGGCGTCTTCCTTTGATAATATGCCGACTGATTTCATTCTGTTTTGGAAAATCACGTTACCAGTCACCAGTTCATTATATTCTTCAAATTTTGATTTATATAATTGAATGAATTGCTTTACGTCTTTTTGAAAATCGGGATGTAATTCTGCCATTACTCCACCCGGAACCATATAGTTCATCGTGAGCCGGGCCCCGCAGGTCTTTTCCATAATATCCGTGATGGTCTCTCTCTCCCTGAATGCATGAAAGAACGGTGTGAATGCTCCAAGGTCCATAGCCATGGCTCCCCACCATAATTCATGGGATGCAATCCGGGTTAATTCATCCATAATTACCCGGATATATTGAGCGCGTTGCGGTACTTCAATCTGCAAACCTTTTTCAACGCACAGTGCACAGCCGTGATTATTGATATGGGAGGACAAATAATCCATCCGGCTGGTGACATAAATGAACTGCCGGTAGGAAAGGCTCTCGCACATTTTCTCGATGGAACGGTGTATATACCCCAGATGTGGTTCAACTTTCTTTATGGTTTCTCCATTCAGGGTGATCACGAGATGCAGCACACCGTGTGTTGCAGGATGTTGTGGGCCTACATTGATGATCAAATCACCTTCCGTGGTTCTGCCTATTTCTTCAATCATTTTCTAATGGACTTTCCTCATTCAGGTGCTTATAACCGGATCATATTTACAGGGTCTTCAAAATCCTTTCTCAATGGCCATCCTTCCCAGTCATCAGGCATAATGAGTCTTCTTAAATCGGGATGATGAATAAACTTTACACCGAACAGATCATACACTTCTCTTTCAAGCATTTCTGCCGTACGCCATATATCCGAAACCGTTTCAATTTCGGGATTCGTTCTGTCTATTTTCGACTTCACAACGATATTATGTCTGTGCCGGGTAGAAGAAAAATGATAAACCACCGTAAAATGGGTTTTCCAATCCACGCAGGTCAGGCAGAACAGGTAATCCATCAGGAGGTCCGGGTCTGACCGGAGTTGCAGTACAAATGCTTTTAAAGCGTCCGGAGGAACAATCATATTCAGCCATTCACCCCCCTCCTCAAAACTAATGAGAGGCAGAATCCCGGTGAGTTTCAATTTTAAATCCTCATTCAACATATCTTCCTTCGGAATATTTTATGGATTTAAATATGAGCTCTCTTTAATTTGTTCTCTGGTTAATCCGGCCTTTATCTTTCCCTGTAAGGTAATCAGGGCATGCAATAAAGCCTCGGGTCTGGGAGGGCATCCCGGAATATAAACGTCAACCGGAATCACATGATCTGCTCCTTTCACTACGGAATAGGTATTATAGAAAAAAGGTCCACCGCTGATGGCACAGGCACCCATGGCAATAACATATTTCGGATCAGCCATCTGATCATATAGTCTTCTTAAAACGGGGGCCATTTTATTTACGATGGTTCCGGCAATGATAATTACATCTGCCTGACGGGGTGTGGCCCGGGCCACTTCAAAACCAAATCTGGAGAAATCATATTTTGCGGATGCCACGGACATCATTTCAATTCCACAACAACTCGTGGCAAATGTCAATGGCCACAAAGAATTAGAACGGGCCCAGTTGATCACGTCATCCAGCTTACTCAGAACGATACCGCCTCCCGCCGTTTCATGAATTTTCCCGGGAAAACCTGCCTTGTCTATATTTTCATTCACACCCATTTCAGCGCTCCTTTTTTATGTGCATACAGAAATCCCATAAAAAGAATGAACAGAAAAACCAAAATCTCTACCAGCGCCGGCAGGCCTAATTGTTTTACAACTACTGCCCATGGATACATAAAAACCAGTTCCACATCAAAAATCAGAAATATCAGGGCAAACAGATAATAACCGACATTGAATTGATTCCATGGAGAAC
This sequence comes from Puia sp., assembly GCA_035693345.1. Lineage (GTDB taxonomy): Bacteria > Bacteroidota > Bacteroidia > Chitinophagales > Chitinophagaceae > Puia. The sequence continues at coordinate 3,671 of DASSGT010000432.1, forward strand.
CTGTTACCGGAATGCCACATTCATAGGGTTGTCCTTTTTGGAGGTTCCTGGAGCCCCTGACAAATAATTTTGAAATCAGAATCCCCCCGGCGGCGAATGCAATCGCTGCTAAAAAAAGTATGATTAAAGAGGTTGGTCCCATACAATTGTTCGTAACACTAATGTAAGCGTATATCTCTAACAATTTAAGTATTTAGCGTAATCCTGAGAAAACCGGACTGTTAAATCATTCTTTTCCCATTTATGGACCCATAACCTTGATATTCAATTGATATCAACATGAAAATAACTGCGGATTCATCGTTATTACACCGTTAATATCCCTCCAACCGGAATCATTCTGCCATTTGAATGATTGACCATTTTAATAACATCTTAGCTGCTTCTTCCGACCCTGTCCGACATTTCAGAAAAATTTCCATTATCAAGATATTACTGCAATATTTATAATTAATAACTAATAATTAATCATTCAATCCCATATCGTTTTCGTGTTCTGATATTGCTCTGTTCACTGACTACGCTTACTTATCTGGACCGCATATGCATTTCCATCGTAGGCGTCCGGATAAAATCAGATCTGCATCTGAATAATGAACAATTTGGCTGGGTGCTGGCAGCTTTTGCACTTGCCTATGCAGTATTTGAAATTCCTTCCGGTATGCTAGGCGACCGTATCGGCCCGAGAAAAGTATTTATCCGGATCGTCATCTGGTGGTCGCTGTTCACAGCTATTACGGGACTTGTAAACGGTTTGATTTCCCTCATCATTGTACGTTTCCTGTTTGGTGTTGGCGAATCGGGTACTTATCCGAACAGCATACTAGTTGTGTCCAGATGGTTTCCGGTGGTTGAAACCGGGAAGGCATTATCGTGGGTGGGTATCGGTTCTCAGCTGGGCTCCGCCCTGGCTCCGCTGATCGTCGTACCCATCGCCGCTGCCTTTGGATGGAGAATTCCGTTCTTTGTAATTGGAGCCATTGGTATTGTATGGGTGGTTTTTTGCTATTCCTGGTTCCGGGATTTTCCCTCGCAAATGAAATCGATGCCTGCCCCTGAAAAGAAAATAATCGAATTAAGCTGCCGGCATAAGGAAGAGCAGCAGCTGGTTCCCTGGAAATTGATTTTTCGAAACAGAACATTATGGCCGCTGATGCTGATGTACTTCTGCTGCCAGTGGGCGAACTACTTTTTTATCGCCTGGATGCCTGTTTATCTCCAGGAAGGCCGGGGGTTTTCGGAGAATTCGATGAAAGAAATTACTTCTGTTCTTTTTTTGGTGGGCGTCAGTGGTTTTCTTGCCGGGGGCGCAGCCGGCGACTGGTTTTTAAAACATAAGGGACTGAAAAAAGGAAGAAGATTAACGGGAATGCTGGGTCTTGGTACCTGTGGATTCTTATTATGGATGGCCGCTCTTTCTTCCAACAACATCGTTACGGCTTCCTGTTTGATAGGTGCTAATTTTTCATTCTCTTTTTCGGTGATGGTATCCTATGCAGTATGTGCTGATATTGGCAGAAATAATTCGGGTACTGTTACCGGAGCCATGAATTTTTTCGGCCAGATGGGTGCATTTTCACTCGCACTGATTTTCGGAAAGATAGTTCAGGTTACGCATCGCTTCGATTATCCACTCTATGTTCTGGCCATCGTGTTATTCTGCGGATGCCTGTTATGGCTGGCGATTGATCCTGAAAAGACGCTTCCCCTGTCAGAAGCAAAATAAGTTGATCGGGTATGAATCAAAATTACCTGCATTTGACCTAAAAGTATCGGCTTTCCTTTTTCCAATCTGGTAGCTTTGGTTTCAACACCATAAATTCAAAAAATACTTTTATGTACAACTTAATAAACAACCTGTCTGACGCTGTCATCAGTGCGTTCGTTTCTACAATCAGGGGAGAAATCACTTTTCCGAAAGATTCAAATTATGATGAAGCCCGAAAAGTATACAATGCAATGATCAATATGTATCCGGGTATGATTGTAAAGTGTACGGATGTTGCCGATGTGATCAATTGTGTACATTTTGGAAGGGAAAATAATCTGCCGGTCGCAGTCAGAGGCGGAGGACATAATGGGGGCGGATTGGGTATTTGTAATGACGGACTGGTGATTGATTTATCAGGGATCAAATTTGTACATGTCAATACCGAAAAGAAAACCGTCAGAGTTGGTGGAGGAAATATCTGGGGAGAAGTGGATCATGCCACCCATCCGTTCGGACTCGCCATTCCGTCTGGTATCATTTCGACAACCGGTGTGGGCGGTTTAACCCTGGGCGGAGGCACCGGATATTTAACAAGGAAATACGGGCTCACCATCGATAATTTGCTGGAAGCGGAAATGGTGCTGGCAAATGGAAATTTCGTAACCGTAAATGCAAATCAGCATTCTGATTTATTCTGGGCCATTCGGGGTGGTGGCGGCAATTTTGGAATTGTAACATCATTTAAATTTCAGGCTCATCCCGTTAAGAATGTTTTTGCAGGTCCGACTTTGTGGCCTATTGAAAAAACGAATGAAATCATGGAATGGTATGACTCTTTCATTCATCATGCGCCGGAAGAATTAAATGGATTTATAGCCACGCTCGTTATACCGGGTCCACCGTTTCCCGAAGAGCTGCACAACAAACATTTTTGCGGAATCGTGTGGTGTTACACCGGAGATCAGGAAAAGGCCGATGAAATCTTCAAGCCCATCATGGCGATGAATCCTTTGTTCGCAATGGTGGGTCCAATGCCGTATCCAACTGTTCAGACCTTATTTGACGGCATGATGCCGCCCGGTCTGCAATGGTATTGGAAAGCAGACTTCTTTAACGAACTGGGCCCTGAGGTCAGGAATCTTCATTTTGAATATGGATCTAAAATACCGACAGTGCTTTCGCAGATGCATTTGTTTCCATTGAGTGGTGCAGCTGCCAGGGTTGGAAAAGATGAAACGCCCTGGGCATACAGGGACGCAAAATATGCAGGCGTGATTGTAGGAGTTGACCCGGATCCTGCAAAAGCACACAAAATAACCAAATGGTGTAAGGATTATTGGGAAGCTTTACACCCGTATTCATCAGGCGGCGCTTATTTAAACTTTATGATGAACGAAGGTCAGGATCGCATTAAAGCCAGCTACAGACACAATTATGAAAAGCTGACAAAAATTAAAAAGAAATACGATCCCAATAATTTCTTCAGAATAAATCAGAATATTTTACCTAGTGAAACCAACGGAAATCACTATATCCATGAGAAACCAGTTATGACGGCTGAACTGATTAAACAATTTCATTACGGAAATAAATTTAATTCATAGTAATACAGAGGACAAAGACGTGCCGGCTGCGCTTATCTTGCAAGTTGAAAATTGACGGCCTTATCAATAACTTGTCGGATGAAAATCATTGTAGAGAATAACCCCGCGGACCTGGGTAAGCAAGCCGGCAGTGAGGCTGCACAAATCATCAGAACCGCCCTTCAAAACCGGGGTTTTGCCAATATTATACTGGCTACCGGAACCAGTCAGTTTGAAACTTTACATCAGCTCACCCGGGAAGAAGTTGACTGGAAGAAGGTAACAATGTTTCATCTGGACGAATACATCGGGCTGCCGGAATCTTCGCCGGCGAGTTTCAGAAAATATCTGAAAGAGAGATTCATTCAAAAAACAGGTGGTCTTCAGCAGGTCCATTTAATCAACGGTGAAAATAACCCGGCAGAAGAATGCCTGCGTTTAAATGAAATCATCAGCAATAAACGGATTGATCTTGCTCTTTTGGGAATCGGAGAAAATAGTCACCTGGGTTTTAATGATCCTCCGGCCGATTTTGAAACAGAAAATGCTTTTATTGTAGTGAAACTGGACGATAAGTGCCGGCAACAACAACTAGGCGAAGGCTGGTTCCGGGGGATCGATGATGTACCCCGTCAGGCTATTACAATGTCCATTAAGCAAATCATGAAGTCATCGCAAATCATTTGTTCAGTGCCTGACAGCAGAAAGGCGCAAGCGGTGAAAGATTGTTTTGAAAATCCGGTATCGAATCTTTTTCCAGGCAGTATTTTGCAGAACCATCCTCATTGCACTTGTTTTCTCGATCAATTTTCATCTGCAATGCTTGAAAAAAAATTTATTGATCTGAATAATAAATAACCGTGGACACAAACCCATCTCTGATCAAAATAGTGAACGGCCACATCATTACTCCCAACGGGATAATAAGGAATGGTTCTGTACTGGTCAGGGATGGTATTATTGTCAACGTCTCAGATCATGATCCGGAAATGCCGGGTGCGAAGATTCTGGATGCTGGTGGCAAATTCGTTTCAGCCGGCTTTATTGATATTCATGTTCATGGCGGTGGCGGTTATGATTTTATGGACAACACCGTGGAAGCCTTTCTGGAAATCGCTAAAATCCACGCGAGATATGGAACCACGGCTTTATTTCCGACAACACTTACAGGATCTGCCGAAGATATTGTCAGTACACTGAAGACTTATGATGAAGCGTATCCGCTCAATGAATCCGGATCAGAATTTATGGGTGTACATCTTGAAGGACCTTATTTCGCTATGAACCAGCGGGGAGCGCAGGACCCACAATGGATCCGTGATCCGGATCCTGAAGAATATAAATATATCATTTCACAATCCAATTCCATCAAACGCTGGAGTGCTGCCCCTGAATTGAAGGGTGCAATTCCCTTTGCCAGATATCTTGGATCGAAGGGCATCCTTGCTTCTCTTGCTCACACAGATGCGATTTATGAAGAAGTGCTGGAAGGATTTGAAAATGGATATACACTGGCCACGCATTTGTATTCTGCCATGTCGGGAGTGACACGCAGAAATGCATACCGTTTTGCCGGTGCAGTTGAAAGCGCATTCATTATAGACGACATGGATGTGGAGATCATTGCAGATGGCATTCATTTACCTGCACCTCTGTTGAAACTTATATTTAAAATTAAAGGACCTGGCAGGATTGCGCTCATAACGGATGCAATGCGCGGAGCCGGGATGCCGCCGGGTGAAAGCGTAATCGGAAATATTCATACCGGCATGAAAGTAATTGTTGAAGACGGTGTATCAAAAATGCCGGACAGAAAATCATTTGCCGGCAGCGTGGCGACGGCTGACCGTTTGGTGAGAACAATGATCCAAATTGCGGATGTTTCTTTGACAGATGCAATCCGGATGATGACGCTGACACCTGCTATTATCATGAAAATTGACGACCGCAAAGGTTCTCTCTCATCCGGTAAGGATGCCGATATCGTAATCTTCGATGATCAGATCAACGTTTATACCACCATTGTGAGAGGAAAAATTGTTTATCAGTCTCCGGTTGAATAATTCGTTACACGAAGGGTTTGTCGATCGCCACAGCTGGTTGTGAAAACCATCTCGCACCTTCTGTTGTCATGTAAACACAATCTTCCATCCGGACTCCAAATTCCCCCGGAATTGAAATCGTAGGTTCTATGCTGAAACACATACCGGCTTCAATTGGCAGCTGATTTCCTTTTACCATATTACCCCATTCGTGACCGTCCAGTCCGATACCATGGCCTGTACGGTGTGGCAATCCGGGAAGCTGATACCCGGGACCAAAACCGGCATCGGTTATTACCTTTCTGGCTGCTGCGTCCACCATTTCACATTTGTTTCCGATCCGGGCTGCCGCAAAACCAGCCGCCTGCGCTTTTTGTTCGAGATTCCAGATCTCGAGTTGCCTTTTGGTGGGTTCCGCTCCGAATACAATTGTCCTGGTAATATCGGAACAATACCCGTTCACCTTACATCCGCAATCCATCAATACGATATCTCCCTTCTTTAACTGCTGTGGTTTTATACTTCCATGGGGCAAGGCTGAAGATTCTCCGAAAAGTATCAACGCAAAATCCGGTGTGGCACCCATCTGGCTATGGACATTATTTACGATCTCTGAAATATCAGATGGTGATACACCTTCCTTTAATTGGCCGATGGCTGTTTTCATTGCGGCAACCGTAATATCACTGGCCTGCTGCATCAAAGCCAGTTCTGCAGCTGACTTGATCATCCGGCAGGGAATCGTTACAGGATCGGCACTCACATACTCCAGTCGAGGAGATTCTTTCCGGACGCCATCAAAAATAAAAAAACGGAGTTCTTCTTCTATTCCGATTTTACCGGTATTGATTCCGGAGTCACTGAATGCCCGCGCAACCTGCCGGTAGGGACTTTCATCTTCCTGCCAGATATAAACTTTGTTTCCGATGGTTATCAATTCCCGGAAACGGGGTTCTTCAAAAGCAGGACACACATATTTTATTTCACCGGTTGCGGGAATCACTGCCACCATCGTACGTTCACTCGGCCACCAGGAAATACCGGTAAAATATTCCAACGCAGTACCGCTTTCCAGTACAATCGCCTGCATTTTATTTTGCAACAGAAGACGTTGAGCCTTTGCAATTCGTTCCTTTCGTTCATTTACAGAAATAGGCACTATTTCACCCGATTTGGAACTTAATATTTCTATCCCCTTTTTATCTAGGGCATTTTCTTCTGCTGAGTGTATAGTTTGAAAACCAATCGCCATGGCCGATCCGGCCGCCAGAGTCGACAGCTGAATAAAATTTCTTCTTTTGAGATTCACATGTATATTTTAATGTTGGGATGAAATCATTGAATTAACTGGATGGTTGAAGCTGATGAATATACCTCGCGCTTTCTTTCAAATAGTCAAATTTCATTTCAACAAAGAAATTCTGAACTCCGCCCGTTTTTGCTGCAATGAAAAACTCTTTCCAGTCAATGATACCCTGACCGATGGGAACTTCTTTTTTTTCTGCTGTCCAATCGGATAAGTGTGCAGAGATAAACCTGCCGGGATATTTGTTAAAATAAGTGGATGCTTTGTAACCGAGATTAATCACTTCTGTCTGGAATTGCATTTTTACCAATTCAGGATCAAAACGACCCATCAATGCATCATAGATGAGTTGATTGTCGAGTTTTGCGAATTCAAATTCATGGTTGTGAAAACCAGCCTGCATGCCGGCCTTCTTTATCTTTTCTGCTGATTTATTCAGTTTATCTGCGGATTCCAGATAATCATTCAGCGTGGCTGTTTTAGGTAACCAGAAAGTGGAGCAAATCATTTGTGATAAACCCAGTTGCTTTGCAAATTCAATCCGTTCATCCAGATTGTCGGTCAGTTCCGGAAATGTAAAATGGCAACTCGGGCAATGAAGACCGGCGTCTTCAATGATTTTGCGCATATCGGCTGGTTTTATATTCACGAGCGGACCAAATCCGCTGGATACATACCCTTGCGGAGAACACATTTCCACAAGCTGGTATCCCTGACCCGCCATTAATTTCAATGTGCCCGGAAAGTCCTTAACAACCATTTCCCTGATCGGATAAGTCTGAAACCCGATCGGCTGATTTAGCCACACAGGATTTGACTGCGCAAAATCTGAGAAGGGTAATTGGGAGAGTGCAATGGCCCCACCGATTCCCATAGAAGCTTTGCCGATGAAATCTCTTCTGTTTATTTTTTTCATATTTATTTCATTAAAATTTGCCCAATGTTATCAAATGGATGCAAGGTCCCAGCCTGATCTGTATTCTCTGTCAAGCCATTTATTTGCTTCGGGTACATTGGTAATTTTCTGATTCACCGCATCATATTTCAAAGTACGGCCGGTTCTCAACGCAAGTGCATACAGATTGATTGCCTCAGTAATATGTTCAGCTTCTCTGAAATTTCCCGGGTATTGCTTTCCTGTTTTGCAGGCATCGATAAACAGAGACAAAGCGGCGGCTGCTCTTTCTTCCTGCGGAGGTCTTTTGTCACCCGCATTTGCCGGTGCATCCATTTTTTTGTCGGAAATAATTTCAGGATTCTGAAGGTTGAATCCAGCGAGTATTTTTCCTTTATCGCCGACGAACATCATACCCTCTGGTTGTAGCTCTTTGTTTGCCTCCTGCAATTCAGCAGGTGTGGGTGGTCGCATACCTCCGTCGTACCAGCAAAGATCCACGGCGGGTCTCGCTCCGTTTGCCGGATATTTAAAGCAAACCTTTGAGGCCATGGGAAATGAAAAATCGTTCTTGATTTGAAATGGCACCGGGTCATGCATTCCACATACATGACTCAGGTTGGGCTCAATGATGGTGGGTGCCTGCAATTGTAATGCATTGAAAACGGTCCATAAACTATAGTGGCCCATATCAGCCATGGATCCTCCCCCGAAGTCATACCAACCCCTGAAAACCATATTTGTATAATCCGGATGATAGGGACGGTCAGATTCAGGACCCAGCCAGAGATTCCAGTCAAAACCTGCCGGAACCGGAGGCGTGTCAACGGGAATTGTCGGGTATTGGGGCCAGACAGGACGGTTCGTCCAGTTATGAACTTCCATTAATGTTCCGATCGCTCCGCCATTGATCCAGGACATCACGGTTTCCATGGACCCGTTAGCATCCCATGGAATTAAATGCGTAATCACAGAACTGCTGCGGGCCATTGCAATGGCTCTCTTTCCTTCCAGCAGCCGGTTTGAAAGTGGTTTATGAACCAAAACATGTTTTCCTTTTTTTATTGCAGCCATGGAAAGGATTCCGTGCAGATGATCCGGCGTCATGATTTTAACAGCATTCAGGTCCTTTTCCTTATCAAAAAGAACCCGTACATCTGCATAAGCGTTACAGCCCTTATAATTTAATTCCGGGTGAACATTTGCATAAAAGGTATCAACAATTGATTTTCCGTTTTCTCTTCCACCCGGAATGGAATTGTCTCCGCCGGGTTCCCAATCAGGTTTTTGAATGGTTTTACGGATTTCATTCTTCAGCCACTCTTTACCCCAGTCCTTGTATCCAATGGCGTCCTTATTCGGATCGCATACGGCAATTACACGGAATTGGGTGTTCGCAAGCAGCGGTAATAATTCCCTGATACCCTGTGTTCCTATGCCGATATAGGCCAGTGTAATCTGATCGCTGGGCGCGGTATAATTTTTTCCTCCGAGCACATGTCTGGGAACTATTGTGAATGTCAAAGCCGAAGCGGCAACATACTCAACAAATTTCCGGCGATTGATGGAGTTGTTTTCTGCGGAAGCATCGTCTGTTATCGTATTTTGCATATCCGTTGAAAACAGAGAGTGATCAGTATTTTTTTTCATATAGCATATTTTTAAGAGGAGCGCTATTAAAATTACAATATTGTGACTTTTAACCGGTGCAGATATTTTTAAACCAATAAAATATAATGAATGAGATCCATCAAGATTATTGTATTCCTTCTGTTAGTGCAATCCTTTTTGTCTAACCCTGTGGAAGCACAGCAAAAGCAATTCAGGGCATTGATCGTGACCACAACGAGGGGGTGGCATCATGAATCCCTTCATGCAGGTGTATTGGCAATACAGGAGCTGGCAAAGAGAAATTTCTTTGACGCAGTATTGTATGAAGATCCCAATGGATTTACCGATAAATTCCTGGCACAATTCCAGGTGGTCATTTTCCTGAATACGACAGGAGATATTTTTGATACAGCGCAGCAGAAAGTAATGGAACGATTTATTAAATCGGGTAAGGGCTATGTAGGTATTCACAGTGCATCCGATACAGAATACGATTGGGAATGGTATACCAAACTGGTCGGAAGAATGTTCCATATCCATCCGGTTATTCAAACGGCCCGGTTAAATGTCCTTGATCCCACTTTCCCCGGTCTGCAGGGATTTACCGGTAATAAGCTCTGGACAGACGAATGGTATGAATTCGGCGAAGAAAAGATATCGGGTCTGAATTATATCATGTCAGTAGATGAAACCAGCTACAATCCGAATGTACAATGGGGACCGGACAAAAAAGGGACCGGCATGGGGAAGTTGCATCCCGTGGCCTGGTATCATGATTATGACGGAGGCCGTGCTTTTTATACTGCTCTCGGTCACATGCCAGCGATTTTCAGCGACCCCTCGTTTATGAACTTTTTATATGCGGGTATTTTCTGGGCCGCGACCGGGAAAAAATAATATTACCATTTTTATGAACTATCTGGATCAATTATTCGGACTGAACGGAAAAGTTGCCATTGTAACCGGCGGCAGTCGCGGAATCGGACAGGTTGTCGCCATTGGTTTAGCAAGGGCTGGTGCTGAGGTTGCGATTTTTAGCCGGTCTGAAGCGAAGGATACGGTAAATACGATACAATCCGAGGGGGGAAAAGCATACAGTATTTTAGTGGATGTTACTGATGAAAAAGGTGTCGACAGTGCCGTTCGGGAAGTGGTGAGTCGTTCCGGCTCAATTGACGTTATATTTAACAATGCCGGGGCATGTATACATAAGGATACTTTAACGGCAAGCCTGGCTGAATGGAATGAAATAATAAATGTTAATCTGACCGGCGTATATATAGTTGCCCGGGCAGCGGGGAAATGGATGATCGAAAACGGAATACACGGAAGCATCATCAACATGGCTTCTATGTCTGGAAATATTGTGAATATACCTCAATGGCAGGCATCTTACAACGCCTCAAAGGCCGGCGTAATTCATCTCACCAGGTCGCTTGCTGTTGAATGGGCCGGATCGAATATCCGGGTCAACAGCCTGAGCCCCGGATATATTGCCACGCCGATGTCGGTTGACACACCCCAGGAATTAAAAGACGCCTGGATGCCTTTGATTCCGTTGCACCGGATGGGTGAACCGGAAGAATTAATCCCGGCTGTTTTATATCTGGCGGGAAATGCATCCGGTTATACCACCGGAAGTGATGTGATTGTTGACGGGGCTTATAGTTGCCTGTGATCGCAGAACCTTTCAGATAAATTAACCTGGTAATTTTGTAATTTTCCTGTCCTGTCATTTTATAACCTAAAAACCTTCAATATGAGAAAATATTCTATATGCATCTCTATCCTGATGCTTGTGACTTCCTTTGCTCATGCCCAAAACAGTAATTATAAAGTTGTATTTGATATGTCCAGCAGAGACACTATCAATCAACAGGCCATTGTGCGTGAAATCGGACTGATAACAGGTGCGAGCCCGGATGCGAAACTGGAAGTAGTGATCTATGGACAGGGTCTGGAACTCGCTATTAAAAACCGTTCAGTACAACAGCCGGCAGTTGAAAAAATAATTGCATCAAATAAAGCCACATTTAAAGTGTGCGCCATGACGATGAAAAGAAATAATATTGATAGCACTCAACTGGTGCCCGGTGTAGAGATTGTTCCGGATGGTATTTATGAAATTATTTCAAAACAGCAGGCAGGATGGGGTTATATCAAAGTGGGCCATTGATGTCTTAAAGAATATTTTTATACTCAATAATCATCTATTATATGCCCATTTTTATGGACCGGCACGATGTCTCAGATTCTGTGACAGCCGAAAAAATAGCTCAAATTCACCAGGAAGATTTAAAGGTCCAGGAAGAGTTTGGATGCAGAGGCCTGACATATTGGTTTGATGACAAGCGGAGAACGGC
>DASSGT010000433.1:0-6483 GCA_035693345.1 Puia sp.
CCATCCACTGTACGCCATATTTTTCTGTAATACTTCCGTAATAAGATCGATTGGTCTTCCAAATAAATCGTTAATATTTTTTACCGGATCATTCACCTCCTGTTAACAAGACTGCAGGCAACGCCGTTGTGAACCGTGTCGTAAAACGATGGAACACTTTTTGGTATCAATAAAAAAATTTATCCGGCTGCATGCATAAAATTCTACCTGTTTTTGACAGTGATGAATAAGAATTTTTCACCCATTTAATAATCCGTTATGCGTAAAGCCATTCTTTCCGGTAGTTTTATACTACTGACTTCAGCATTATTTTTTTCTATTCTGTCCTGCAATAAGGAGATGTCGGCATCGGGCAATGCAGGTAATTCAGGAACTGCCACAACAGCTACATCCCCTACGATCGCGGTAGCGTCTGATTCATCTGGTACAGATTCTGTTTATATACTGCAGTCCTGTAACAGGGGATATTTCCGGGATTCCATTGCATCTTCATCGTTACCGGATTCAATAGTAAATTATCTGACGAACAATTATTCCGGTTATCAATTTAAAAAGGCGTTTAAGATAAAAGACAGCGCCGGAGATGTTGGTGGTTATGTGGTAATCATAAGTTTCAATGGCAAACCGGTCGGTTTATTATTTGATGCGAATGGTCATTTTCAGACGGTGTTGGAACAACGTGAACATGGAGATATCAACGGTGACGGCTGGCATCATGGTGGCCGGTTTGATGACCGGGATGGTAAACACCGCGACACGCTGGCCATTTCATCCCTTCCATCTGCCATTGTTTCCTGGTTCAGTACAAATGATCCATCCGATACATTGCTTCGTGCGTTTCGAAACCGGGATAGCAGTATACTGGTTATAACAAAAGACGACGGACTCTTCGGGAATTTATTTAATTCGGACGGAGTCTTTATTAAAAGAGTAGTTCTGGGTCCGCAGGAAATTAAATTCACTCCACTCCAAATACAAAATATAATGCAGGATTCTCTGCCCTCTGCCGAGCAGGCTTATCTCGAAAAAACATATCCAAATTATGTATTCGAAACGGCTCTTTCGGTATCGGTTAACAATCAGATTTTGCGTTACGGAGTTCTTCTGGATGCAAATAATACCAAATATATCATTTGGTTTGATGCTGCAGGAAACGTAATAGCTACGGTGATTGTTTGGTAGGGCTGTATTCAATTCGGGGTTAAATCCGTTCGTCATAAGAATATCACGGGAATAAATCTGATGTTCGCTGACGAATGGATTTAGCCCTGAAGTTTATTCGGTCTTCCACTATACCATCCGTCATAATTCATACGGTGGCAGGACGAATTTTAGTACATTCAGCAGGTGGTATACAGAATAGGCCTTATTTGTTAAAAACTGCTGCTGTAATGAAAGCGACTATTTTTTATAATATTTCATTTTTATTGCAGTGCTTTTGTTTGCATTCAGTCGCGCAAACAGAGGGTCTCATTCAGAATAAAAACGCCCGCATCTATTATCGTACGTATGGAAAAGGCAATCCGCTGCTCATCATAAATGGGGGACCGGGATTAAACAGTGAAGGTTTTGTGTCACTGGCAAAAGAATTATCGGCAGCGAATCAGACCATTATTTATGACCAGCGGGGCACAGGCAAATCTATTGTCAGCCCGGTCGATTCGTCTACGATTACCATGCAATTGATGATTGAAGATATGGAAGTACTTAGAAAACATCTGGGCTTCGATCATTGGTCAATTCTCGGGCATTCTTTTGGAGGCATGCTTGCATCTTACTATGCAACAGTATATCCGGAACACATCCGACTGATGATTCTGTCTTCGTCAGGAGGCATTGATCTTGGACTGCAATTGTATGTAGATCATTCCATCAATGATAAATTGAGTAAAGCTGAAAATGACTCGCTGAAGTATTGGAACGACCGGATTGCCGGAGGAGATACCAGTTATTCTGCCCGGTATCGAAGAGGAATGGTAATGGCTTCAGCTTATGTAGTTAACAAAAAGAATATTCCTATTATTGCTGAACGGCTGACACAGGGCAATCCGGTCGTCACCGAATTAGTCTGGCAGGACCTGAATAAAATAAAATTTAATTGTGCCCCGAAACTTAAAAATTTCATCAAGCCGGTTCTGATCATCCAGGGCAGGCAGGATATCATCATGATTCAGACAGCGGAATACGCACATAAGGTTTTGAGGAATTCTAAAATTGTCATCGTTGATCATTGTGCACACTACGGATGGCTGGACAATCCTCAGGATTATTTTAAAGAGGTTAATCTTTTTCTGTTGTCAGGTTTAAAGACATGACGAACGTTCATCAGCATTTTGAAATGAGAACCCCCGACGAGATAAAAACAATCATACTTGACAACGCAAAAGCCGATGGCAGAATCAGGGCCGTTCTTTTGAATGGTTCAAGGGCCAATCAGAAAATATCACCCGATGGTCTTCAGGATTTCGATATTACATATATCGTTGATCAGATGGATTCTTTTCTTTATGACCATGACTGGACTTCCATTTTTGGCGAGAAACTGATTTGGCAGATGCCCGATGAAATGGAGTTCTTAAACAGGGCGGAGAAAGTATCAAACTCATTTCATTACCTGATGCTTTTTACTGATGGAAACCGGATCGATCTGAATCTTTTCCCCAGAGAAAAAATGGAGTCAGATTTTATTCCCGATAGCCTCACAGTCGTCTGGCTTGACAAGGACAACTTATTTAAACACATTGAACCGCCGACTGACAGGGACTACCTTCTAAAAAGACCTACCGAGAAAGAATTCAAAGATGCAAGCAATGAATTCTGGTGGGTAACTACCTATATAGCGAAGGGACTGATAAGACGTGAAATTTTGTATGTAAAATCAATCATGGAGGGCCCTGCCAGAAAAATGTTTTCAAAAATGACGGAGTGGTATGTTGGTACAAAAACGGAATTCTCTGTTTCTACCGGGTTGCATGGTAAATATATACGACAATATTTATCCGACGATGAATATGCCATGTTGCTAAAAACCTATCCGGACGAGAAGAGCAAAAATATTTGGAATGCACTGTTTCTGATGACAGATATATTTAAAACATTCGCCACTGATATCGCTGAAAAGCTAAATTTCAATTATGATACGAATGAGCAGGAGAATGTAATATCCCATCTGAACACACAGTACGAAAAAGCCGAGGGAAAAGTAGTTCTCAGAGGAAAATCGTTGTCGCTGATACCACTTGAAGAAAAATACCTGGATGAGTTATTATCGTTTTCTGCTAACCCGCTAATCTGGCAACATTTACCACGGGAAATTTATAGCCGGACAGAATTATGGCAATGGTTCCAGCAGGCGAAGGAAGATGAAGCAGCCGGAAAAGCCATTCCTTTTCTGATCCAGGATAATCAAACACTGGAAATCATGGGCAGCACCCGGATTCTTGATTTGGATGTAGCTAACCGAAAGGCCGAAATCGGATGGACCTGGATCAATCCAAAATATTTCGGAACTAAAATAAATACAGAAGCGAAATTGCTGCTGATGAATTATGCATTTAACGAACTCAGGCTGAACCGTATTCAATTCAGGGCTGACGAAAGAAATATGCGTTCCCGTCGGGCTATACTAAAGCTTGGGGCAACATTTGAAGCAGTATTGCGAAATTTTAAGCAGAGAAGGGATGGTTCCGTCGGCAACGCCTGTCTGTTCAGTATTATCTCCTCAGAATGGGAACAGATTGAAAAAAGACTCAGGGAACAATTGGAATGATTATTTATTTAATTCTTCCACGAGATTTGCCAGTATGGATTCGGTCATCTCATTATACCGGTGATCTTTAAAATATTTATTGATCGTCGGATTTTGCGAACCAAAAGTTTTTTTGATTGATTTTCTGGTCAATTCGAAAATAGTCCATTCTTCTTTTTTTTCATTCACCATATAATATGTTTCGATATCCTGATACTCATCATAATCCTTTCCCTCCGTAACATATCCGTTTGTCTTTTGATTTGCGTTGATGAAAATATTTTTAAATAATTTATAGCAGGAATATTTTGGTCCCTTATTGATGACCTGGAAAAACTCGTTGGAATTTATTAAGGGAACGCGCATGAAAATATATCCTCCTTTGTCCAGTTTAAGGCAAAAGGAATTGACCAGTTCCCTGTTTACCGCGATGGGTGATTCCTTGTCTTTTATTAATAAAAGGTTACCCGTTACTTTATCATAGTTATACCTAAACTCTTTTTTATTTATGATTCCATAGGAATGACTGATGACCAGACCGGGCACATATATGGGAATCAGGAAAGGTGAGCCCTGAGTTACTTCTTTATGATAAACAGAAGGCAGGAACTTATCGTAGCTGCTATTCTCCTGTTCAATTACCCCGGGGCTGGCGAGAATCGGTATAACCAGCCTGTGCTCTTCGCCAAAATGAGGAATGGTATTTTTTTCTATTTCTTCTATATTCAATACTACGGTATCTGCAGAAATATAGTCAACCATTAATCTGAAAATAAGCGAGTCCAGGCTTCGGGGACTTTGACTGGCAGAATCATTTTTTATCTGGGCGCTGGAAGATGTTATTAAAAACAGCGTAATAGAAATCGAAAGGAGTATCTTAGATTTCATAAACAAGCAGTTATCTAAAATTAATCAATTTGCCCGGTTCGGGCCTCTATTTTTGGTCATTTCCTGATTAGCCCGAATTTTCGTTATAAAATTGCCGATCTGCGTTAAATTACAAAAAACATAATATCAAAAACGAAGCCATGAAATGCCTGCTTGTTGGCCTTTTACTATGCAGTTTTACTTCCATTGCACAAATAAATATCATACCGCAACCGGTGTCGGTTAAATACACCGGGTTGAACGGGAAATTTGCCCTGGGGCCGGAAACCAGAATAGTGGTGGAGGGAAGTGGCCTCCAAAATTCAATCGATTTTTTTAACAGCTATTTGAGAACATATTATGGTTTTGAATTGCAAACCGCTTCCACGTCGAAGGGTAATAATAATCTGATTCTGAATTTTGAAAGAATGGATGATTCAATACCGGGTGCCTATCGATTAACGGTGGACAAGAAGGGAATCTATATTGCCGGGGATAATGAAACGGGCGTTTTCTATGCCATCCAGTCACTGATTCAACTGCTTCCAATGCCTTCGGGCGGAAAGGAACTTTTCATTCCTTATGTTGAGATAAATGACAGGCCCCGGTTTGCCTATCGGGGGCTGATGCTGGATGTAGGCCGTCATATCATGCCGCTTCCATTCGTAAAGAAATTCATCGATTATCTCGCGATGCATAAAATGAATGAATTCCACTGGCATTTAACTGAAGATCAGGGCTGGCGTATTGAGATTAAAAAATATCCCCGCCTGACCGAAGTGGGCGCCTGGCGCGACGGAACCGTGATAGGGAAAAGGCCATGGAAGGGAAACGACAATATCCGCTATGGAGGTTTTTATACCCAGGATGAAATCAGGGAGGTTGTTACTTATGCATCCAAAAGATATATCACCGTCATTCCCGAAATAGAAATGCCGGGCCACGGCAGTGCGGCTATTGCAGCTTATCCATGGCTCAGCTGTTTCCCGAATGAAAAAACAAATATTCCCGACAGCCTGCTATCTGAAGAAGGTAAAAAATCAAATGGCAAACTGGTGTATGAGAAATGGGGTGTGGCGGAAGATGTGTTCTGTGCAGGAAATGACAGTGTGTTCATGTTTCTTCAGGATGTAATCGATGAAATCATACCCTTATTTCCGTCACAATATATTCATGTCGGGGGTGACGAATGTCCAAAAACAAATTGGAAAAGATGTCCCCGATGCCAAAAAAGGATCCAGGATCTCGGTCTGAAAGATGAGCACGAGTTACAAAGTTATTTTATCCAGAGAATGGAAAAATATATCAATAGCAAAGGTAAAACACTGATCGGATGGGATGAGATCCTGGAAGGCGGCCTCGCACCGAATGCCATCGTCATGAGCTGGCGGGGAGAAAAGGGAGGCATTGAGGCCGCAAAACAGAAACATACAGTCATCATGACCCCAACCACCTATGTCTACCTGGATTATTCACAATCCAAACACGATGACTCCCTCGTGATCGGCGGCTACCTGCCACTGGAAAAAGTTTACCAATATGAACCCGTTCCTCCGGAATTGTCGGTTAATGATGGCCGGTATATTCTGGGTGCCCAGGCCAATATCTGGACCGAATACATGACAAGCCCGTCTAAAATAGAGTATATGATGTTCCCAAGGGTTGATGCACTCAGTGAAGTGCTGTGGAGTCCAAAGTCGGCAAAGAACTGGATGAGTTTCAAAGCGAGATTGTCCTTCCAGTTTAGACGATATAATCTATGGGCTACCCACTATTTTAGTGATTCGTCACAATACAATATTCATTAAAAAAAGAAAAAACGGAAAAGACTTTTCTTAAGATTCTACTTTTGACTTCTCTTTAAAAAG
>DASSGT010000434.1:0-2443 GCA_035693345.1 Puia sp.
TACCAGTCATTGATCCCATAAACCGGTTTCTTTGGAAGCATCGGTTCATCACACATCATTTTACAGAAACGGGTATCGGTATGCCAGGTATTTTCGCCTGGTTCATTTTCCAGGGTCACAATATCCGCCGCATGCAGATTACGCTCGCCGAGTAAGACACCCGATCCCCCGGAATTACAGTCCATCAGAAGTTCCAGGGATTCGAGGGATACCTGCCAATAACAGATGGTGCTTGCACCCGTCTTCACACCAAAAGCCTGTGTATGTTCTCCTTCGGAAATAAGTACATACCAGGGCGCTTTTTTTGACAAATCGGGCGGACCCCAGGCCAGGTCGCCATAAGATCTTTCCCAATGGTCGCCGAGCACTTTGGAAGAAGCAGAATTGTTTTGTTTCCAGTGACATTGAATAAATTCCAGCTCACGGCCAGGTGCACTGATATTAACGGAAAGAAAATCCGCATTTAGTTTTAATGTCACTTCTACTTCATTCAATTTCCAGCTTTCGGCTGTGCCCTGCAGGGAGATCCACTGACCATTACAACGTACCGCTATAGCATCCGGATAGCGTATGGTTTTAACGGGCCGGCCGGTGTGGGGATTGACGTGTACGAACAAAAAGGAGGCAGCAGAAAAACCGGATAACTGAATGAACCTTCGTCTTTGCACGCAGGAGATTGTTTTCTATTGAAACTGATAGTAAATCAATGCGATGGCTGCCATCGTCATCACTATAAAAGTAATCATCCCCAGGATATTGGAGAGACGGGAATTGGTAAAATTGTTCATAATTTTTTTATTATTCCCGATATGCATCACCACGGCAATCATCACCGGGGATGTGACCCCGTACAGAATGGCGGTATAGATCAGCGCCTTCATGGGACTGATTCCCAATATATTGATCAGCAGGCCGATCACCAGTGCGAAAATGATCACGATGTAAAAAGCACGGGCCTCGTTGAATTTTTTATCAAGACCTTCCTGCCATCCAAAGGATTCTGCCAGCATATAGGAAAGTGATCCGGCCAGCACCGGAATAGCAAGAAATCCCGTACCGATCACTCCCAGAGCGAAAAATATATAGGAAAATTTTCCTGCCAGCGGCTCCAATGCTTTGGCTGCCTGGTCCACGGTATTGACATCTTTGATACCGGCATTGTGAAGTACGACACCGGTAGTGAGAATAATGAACAACATCACCAGGTTGGAAGCAAACATTCCGGTATTTACATCCGCTTCCATATTCCGGAGGATGCGTTTATCTACCATCAGTTGTTTCTTTTGGTGCTCCTGATCTTCTGCTTCCATGGTCGCCTGCCAGAAAAATAAATAGGGAGAAATGGTTGTACCCAGAATCGCAACCACCATTTGAATAAAATCCTTATTCATTTCAATATGTGGTACGAAGGTAGCGACGAGTACATCCTTCCAGTTGACTTTGATAATAAATGGAACGATCAGGTAGAGCAGGATGGATAAACAAAACCACTTCAGAATGCCCGCGATTTTCTGGTAAGGGTAAGCGATGATCACAAACATCATGATCACCGTGAAAAGAAAACTGAATGCAAAGGCCGGCACACCTGGAAACAGCAGGTTGGTCACTGCACCCATGCCTGCAATATCCGCTCCGATATTCAGGATGATCGCAGGGACACTGAAGATCAGCATCAGGTACAGGATAATTTTCGGGTAATAGTTTTTGAGGGTATGGGTAAGTCCTTGTGAAGTCACCAGTCCGATTCTAGCACACATGCCCTGTAAAGCCGCCATCAGCGGGAAGGTAAAAAGAGACATCCAAAGCAACCCAAGACCATAAGCAGCACCCACCTGTGAATAGGTGGCGATGCCCGAGGGATCATCATCACTGGCACCCGTAATGATGCCGGGTCCCAGTATTTTCAGGAATTTCTTCAGCTTTCCTTTTTTCTTCATAAAAAAAATCCCGCACGTGCGGGATCAAGATACATATTCTTTGCTTTTATTCTTTGATTTCGCTAGTGAACGATATATAAAGAGGAACGTTGTAAAATGGTTTCTGCTTCCAGGAAATCGAGCACGATACCCGAGATCGCATCATATTCCAGCAGGAACCCGTCGTGTCCATATGTGGACGGGATCATATTAAACGATGCTCCAGGAATATATTCAGCCAGGAATTCCTGTTCTTTTTCTGTAAACAACAGGTCGGAACGGATGCCGATGATATGCGTTTTTGCTTTTATTTTTTTCAGCGCAGAGGTCACAGTGCCCCGGCCGCGACCCACCTGGTGCGAATCCATACTCTGAGACAAATTATAATAGCTGAACGCATTGAAACGGGCTGCCAGCTTTTCTCCCTGATAGCTCTGATAAGATTCGCTCCGGAAGGGACCAATACTATTCAGTTCGGTATCTGCCTGATAGAAATTATAGGTTTCCTGATTACGATAGGAGAGCAG
>DASSGT010000435.1:0-3669 GCA_035693345.1 Puia sp.
CATGTTCCGGACACGTTGCATAAAAATTGAAGCGAACATATTCATATTGGTTTATTTGAATGTAGTTTTTATCTGAAGGGGTCAATACCCATATTATACCAGATGAAGGCATATTTGTCTGCATTCATGTTCAGTATTTTATCAGTATCCATTCCGGTACCATGCCCCGCATTATGTTGTATGGAAATGAGTATCGGATGATCACCGGCATTATTTTTTTGCAGAGTAGCCGCAAATTTCAATGAATGTCCGGGTACCACCCGATCGTCGTGGTCGGCTGTCCAGATCAGTGTTGCCGGATAGTGCACACCCATTTTTATATTATGTAAGGGAGAGTATCCGAGTAAATAATTAAACATGGAAAGAGAATCTTCTGCCGTTCCATAATCTGATGCCCAGCCGGCACCGGCTGTGAATTTATTATACCGTAACATATCCAGAACACCCACTGACGGTAAGGCAACCTGCATCAGATCGGGTCGTTGCGTCATCACAGCTCCAACCAGCAGACCGCCATTGGAACCACCTGCTATGGCCAGATAGGGACTCGAAGTGTATTTCTCTTTGATCAGGAATTCTCCTGCCGCGATGAAATCATCGAATACATTTTGTTTTTGCATGCGGGTTCCCGCAATATGCCATTTCTCTCCATACTCGCCACCACCGCGGATATTTGGCTGGGCGTATATGCCTCCATTTTGCAGCCATACCATTCTGGGAGATCTGAAAACAGGCATTTCGCTCTGGTCAAATCCTCCATACCCGTATAAATAAGTCGGGTTTTTTCCGTTTAACGAGATTCCCTTTTTGTAAACAATATACATCGGTATTTTAGTACCGTCGCGGCTTGTATAAAAAACCTGGTCCGTATTATAATCTTCCGGATTAAATGACACAGCCGGTTTATTGTAAAATTCTGATTTACCACTCTTCAGGTTATAATGATAAATACTGTTCGGATAGGTGAAAGATGTAAAATCATAAAATAGTTCAGTCTGATTTTTAAGGGACGCAAATCCGGAGGCCGTCCCTGACGTCGGGAATTTTATTTCAAATAGTTTTTTACCGTCGGCATCATATTGAAATACGGCTGACTTCACGTCCATCATATAGGTTGCAAAAAAGTAACCTCCGCCACTGGTAAATTCGGCCTTGTTCTGTGTTTCGGGAATAACATCCTTCCAGTTGGACTCGCCGGGTTCAGATGCATTTACTTTCACCAGTTTAAAATTGGGCGCTTTCCGGTTGGTGGATATAAATAAAATATCATCTTTTGTATTAATAATCTGCTGGTCAGTTTCCAGATTTGTAATGACCGGCCGTATGGGCGAACCGGTTTTTCTCAGGTCCTGGATATATAATTCGTTGCCTGAAGTGCTTTCTGCAGCAGAAATGACCAGCCAGTGCTGATCCTCGCTTACTTCTGCATCTATATACCGATGGGGTTGTTTTTCACCTCCAAAAATAAAAATATCTTTTTTCTGACTGGTACCCAGTTTATGATAATATACCGTATGATGATCAGATTCAGCGACCAGTTTGTTCTGACCCGCCGGAATATCATAGGTGCTATAATAGAATCCATCGTTACCCTTCCAGGAAGCGTAGCTGAATTTTACATTTCTTAAAGTGTCGCCGATTATTTTACCCGTGCGCACGTCCTTAACGATGACCTCCCGCCAGTCAGATCCGCCGTTTGAAATCAGATAGGCAAACAATGATCCGTCGGGCGAAAAATTATAATCCTGAAAACTGACAGCCCCGTTGTTGGAGAAAGTATTGGGATCTATAAATAATTCGGCTCTTGCTGTATCCGCCGGATTTTTCATCCTGTACATCACATCCTCATTTTGAAGACCGGAGTTCTTAAAAAAATAAAAATAATCTCCGTGTTTGACGGGCGGAGACATGCGGGCATAATTATAATTTGCAGACAGTTCTTTTTTTATTTTTGCGCGGAAGGGAATCTGAGCCAGGTAATCGTTGGTGACTTTGTTTTCCGATATCACCCAGTTCCTGGTTTCCATTGATGAATCATTTTCAAGCCACCTGTAAGGATCACTTATTTTTCTGCCAAAATAAGTATCCGTGGAATCTACCGTGGGACTCTCCGGATATTTGAATGACTGGCCATCAGATGTCTGAATCGTTAGTATTACCACAATGAGGAGAACAGATTTTTTTATCACGATAAAAGGTTTAATGTTGGAATTTCGTATAAAATCAGAGACGACCCTATTTTATTTAAACTTTGAATGCTCAGAAAAGTCAAAAGGACTATGATATCATTGAAATCGGTAAAAAAATTTGTTGTTTTTATTTTTTTTGCGGGCATATCCGGTGTGTTGTCTGCTCAGACATCCTTTGGGAAACTTGACCACTGGATGGATGAAAACACAAAAGATATGGGCGGTCGTGCCCAGTTGGTTATATATAAGGATGGCAAAATAGTCTATAATAAATCGGTACTGGACATGACCCGCCGGCAAAAGACGGTGATAAAATATGTTGACAAAAAACTTGGGTCCGAAACGAATCTGGATGCGTATACTTTAAATAGTCAGGTGATGGTCGCCAGCTCGAGCAAGTGGTATAGCGCAGCTCTGGTGATGACTTTTGTCGATGAAGGAAAGCTTCGCTTAACCGATACCGTGGGGACCTGGCTGCCGGTTCTTTCGATGCATGGCAAAGGAAGAATTACGATTAGTGAATGTTTGTCGCATCTGACAGGTATCAAAGAACCGCCCTTTAAAGAAGAATTCAAAAAAATGAAAAATATCAGCAGCATGGATCAGGCCATCCAATTCATTGCCACCATGCCTATGGAAGGGGAACCGGGAAAATCCTTTCATTATAGTAATGCCGGTTTACAGATAGCCGGAGCTGTAATTGAAAAAATTGGTGAGAAATCATTTGAGGAATTATTTGCGGAAAGGATCGCTGGTCCGCTGGGAATGAAGAACACCGATTTCGGCAGGAAGAGTGTTGCGTTGCCGGCCGGCGGAGCAAGGAGCACTACTGAGGACTATCTTGCATTTTTAACGATGATTCTAAATAAAGGCAGTTTCGGGGGAAAACAGATTCTTACAGAACGAAGCGTGAATGAAATGCAGATCAACCGCATTGGGCCTGACGTGAAAATTGAATTTTCACCTGCTGAAGCGAAGGGATTGGCATATGGATACGGCGAATGGGTGGACAAGTCTGATGATGGAAAACCAAGTGTGTGGGCCACGAGCCCGGGGCTTTTTGGAAGTTTTCCCTGGATAGAAAACGATAAGCATTACTGTGCATTCTTAATGACCTTCTATCTGAAAAATGAAGGTCGCAATGAAAGGTATATCGGTCTAAAACATCTCGTGGACGAATCCGTCAGCGGGTTATAATAACAGAATAGATACGGCCGGAACGATAGAGGGACTTTTTCTCGTTTATTTTTTTGACCGCACTAAACCCAAGATCTGTGAAAATCTTTATTAATGTCGTAAATCTCAGAGGATAAGGTACCCATGGATTGGGCAGATCGGTATCATATTCCACGATTAAGAATATCGGATCTTCGCGGAAAAAGGGAATAATTTTTTCAATGAATGTTTTTTTGTCCTTTACGAAATGAAACGCATTGGCCATTAAAATTCCATCGAGATTCCTCAGATCTACATCTTCCTT
>DASSGT010000436.1:0-9606 GCA_035693345.1 Puia sp.
TTATTTTTTAATGAATCGCCTGGTTAACCCGCCATTCTGCTCACCCGATTAATTTTCTCTTTTTTGTAACTTTTTTCCGGTTGATATACTCTATCAATAAATGCATCAATTATTTTTATGAAGCACAGAAATAAAGCCATCGTATTGCTGATTATGATGGGCGGTTTGGCCATCACTCAGTGCACCAAAGAGAAACACGTTCACGTAAAACCAGGACAACCTGCGCTGGTGAAGGATGGAAAACAAATATTCAGGTTTGACGATTTTGGGGATGATGATTTCTGGAGCGGTTTGCTGCATTTGGATAAGGCGGTAGCCGGCGCAGCCAACGGAGGATTTGGCGGGGGTGTAAGTCCCGCTACAGCCTTATCTGTTGGACTGAAAGTGGATGCAGAAGCACTTCCTGCCGATTTGATAAATGCTATAAAGGCGGGAAAAGTAGACCTGAATAATCCCGCTACAACACTGGCCCTTCTTAAACTGAACGCAGTAGTAGGTATTAAGGGCACATTTGATACAACATCCGGTTCCTTTAAATCATTGGGAATCACCTGTGCACTTTGCCATTCAACGGTAGATAATTCATTTGCGGCAGGCATCGGGAAACGTCTCGACGGCTGGCCAAACAGGGACCTGAATGTCGGGGCTATTATTTCCCTAACAGATAATGCACAGCCCGTCTCCAATTTACTTCATGTAGATGAGCCTACGCTGAGAACAGTACTCAGTGGCTGGGGACCCGGAAAATTTTCTGCTATATTATTTATGGATGGGAAAGCCCTGCGGCCGGATGGATCTGTTGCCGCCAATCTGATCCCCGCTGCTTTTGGCCTGGATGGAATAGATCTTGTCACCTATACCGGTTGGGGAGATATCAGCTACTGGAATGCATTTGTCGGCACGCTGGAAATGCATGGAAAAGGATCTTTGCATGATCCACGTCTGAATGATCCGAAAAAATATCCAATCGCTGTTGAAAATAATTTCTGGAATGTCCAAAGTTCACCTGACTTGCTGACTTCAAAATTACCGGCATTAAAAGCATATCAGCATTCCATTCCCGCTCCAAAACCGCCGGCGGGCAGTTTTGATCCGGCATCCGCATATCGTGGCGGAGGAATTTTTATGACCAAAGCTAAATGCGCTACCTGCCATGCAGCTCCATTATTTGCAGATAATATTTTACATACTGCGGAAGAACTCGGGATCGATGATTTTGAAGCAATGCGGTCTCCCACCGGAAAATACCGGACTACTCCTTTGGGAGGCTTGTTTACCCGTTCCAAAGGCGGATATTATCATGACGGCAGATTTGCTACTTTGACCGACGTAATAAATCATTATAATAAACATATGAATTTGAATCTGAATTCATCAGAAATTCAGGACCTGGCAGAATATCTGAAATCATTGTAACAGTTTCCGAATTCCATTACATGCTGCTGTAAATAGTTGACTTCATCCCGTTATTTGTTTACCAGAAAGCTGATTCTATGGATAACACTATGGAAAGGGATAGTTTTACCGACATTTATTATATAATAACGGGATGAAGAAAGTAAACGATATTAAACGGTTTACATTTTATTTATTGGTCGGGCTCGCCTATTTATCGTTGTGGGTTTTAGGTGAATGGAGCGGCCATGGTGAATGGGTGGGCCATCCCGGTATGTTTGGGACCATATTGTTGAATGAGATCTGGCGCACATCGTATATCATAGTTGTCAATTATATTTTGTTTGAGTATAGCGTGCCGGCGATCTTGCGTCGCAGGAAATATGTGCTGATCAATATATTTCTGGCCCTGGTACTTTTTTTTGCCCATCTCTTTTTGTATACCATGGGATTGTACATATGGAAAACCATCGGAGCGGGCATGGGGATTTACAGGGAATTCAGGAATTTTAAAGATATTAAACAAGATCTCACTTTTCACTTTGGATTCAGTGTGGGCTCCTTTTTCTTTTTTGGAATCATCCGGCATATTTACAATTATATAAAATTAAAAGCATCGGCACAGCGTCTGCTGATCGAAAAACAACTGGCGGAACTGAATTATCTCAAATCCCAGACAAACCCTCATTTTTTATTCAATACCCTGAATAATATTTATTCGCTGGCCAGGGATAAGTCTGAACTCGCTCCGGAATCCATTTTGCGTCTCTCGAAAATATTGCGGTTTATGCTTTATGAAGCCGGAGGTTCCTTTATCCCCATTGAACAGGAATTGAAAATAATCAACGACTATATTGCGCTTGAGAAATTGAGATATGATGAATCTTTGCGGGTTAGTTTTAGCAATGATATTGAAGATATGAAACAGGCCCTGCCACCGCTGTTGCTGATCCCCCTGGTTGAAAATGCCTTTAAACATGGAGTTTCTGAAACGAGAACCGATCCATTTGTCGATATTTATCTGTCGGTTAATAAACGTCAGTTGTTATTTATTGTGAAAAATTCCACAGAAGATATTCAGGAGAAGGGCAAACTGAAAGAGAATATCGGACTTTCCAACCTGCGAAGGCAGCTGGAATTGTTATATACCGATTATGATCTTTCTGTTCAGCCCAGTGACTCCGGATTTTCAGCTACTTTAAAAATTAATCTCTCAAGCCATGTCCGTAATTAAATGCATCATCATAGAGGACGAACCACTGGCTGTTAAAGTTCTGTCGGATTATATTTCACAGGTTCCTTTCCTGGAGTTACAGCAAACTTTTAAAGATGCTATGCTGGCCACTGACTTCCTGCGGAATAACCATACGGACCTCATTTTTTTGGACATTCATCTGCCGAAATTAAAAGGGATGGCTTTTTTAAAAACGCTCTTACATCCGCCTGCGGTGATTGTCACTACGGCCTATCATCAATATGCCGTGGAAGGATTTAATTTAAATGTGACGGATTATCTGCTGAAGCCATTTGAGTTTGAGCGATTTTTAGTTGCTGTTACCAAAGTAAAAACGGCACAGACTGAAAAGCAAAGAACCGGAAACAGTGAAGTCAGGGATTTTATCTTTCTGAATGTTCAGAAAAAGAAGGTGAAAATATTATTTTCTGAAATCATTTATATAGAGAGCCAGCAGGAGTACATCCGGATCGTTACAGTGAATAAGGAATACCTGTCAAAAATGAGCACTCATGAAATTGAGAGTCTCCTGCCTGCCGGTCTTTTTAAACGAATCCACCGGTCCTACATCATTTCAATCAGCAAGATCGTTTCATATACAGCCGAGATCGTCGAGTTGAAAGGCGTTTCGATTCCCATTGGCAGGGGCTACAGGGATATTTTAGAGAAACTGTAGAAATGGACAGATGCCCATTTCGAAAGTATTAATTGTAGTTTTTGAGATGATGAATACGTGAGATTCTGAATGCATTAATGTAGAATGCTGCCAGAATCGGTCTCAAATGGTGAAGCAGGAAGGCCCTTTAAATTATACAGGTTGGCGCCCTGGGGATTGTTGGCCCAGGCATATCGCACCACTACCGGGTGAGCCACTTCATCATTCCATACTATAATTTTATCGCCGTCTATTTTTGCCCTGGCCCATACAAATTTTTGATCCGCGCCTGCCACTGAAAAATAATACAGATCTCCATCACCGTTTATTTTTAAACCGCTGCCCGTATGCGAAAAACGAATAATTACTTTATTCCCTTGTATTTGACAGGATTGGTAAACCGGGCCTGAAAAGTCAGGATCTGTTGAACCGTAGGCCAAATGTTCCGCCCAAAGCGCTAAACGTTCACCGGCATCTTTCTTATCCAGCGGATGAAGATCATTCCATTCACCGGCATCTATTAAAACGGCCATACCTGTGTTAGGTAATGTTAATGCACTTAGCTGTTCCTGTCTCATCCTCGCCCAGTTGCTCTCAGATGGAGAGTATTCCACTTCGCCAAAGTTGGCTAACTGGGTATACAGGAAAGGTATATTTCCTTCGTTCCATTTTGTTCTCCAGTCATTGATTAATGCGATTAAATATTTGCCATAATTCTCCGGGTTACTGCAATTGGATTCACCCTGATTCCATAGAAATCCTTTGATCGCATAATGAATGGCAGGTGCCACCATTGTATTAAATAATCCGGTGATCGAATTTTTCATGATCCATTCATCGGATGCGGTACTGTCCACAACGGGATCGGTGACCCGGGCAACCTGATAAGTCCAGTCGCCACGCAGATCAATCCGTTGACCATTCGCATTGAGCGAATAATTCTTGTCCGGAACAAATCCACCCCGGCCACCTGTATTAGTCAGTTTGATGACGATCAGATTTTTACCGGCCTTTAATAAACCGGCAGGCAGCGTATACCTCCGTGGCGGATATTGATAGGTAATGTTACCTACGAATTTTCCATTTACGAAGGTTGAATCCGCGTCTACAATGCAACCGAGAAAAAGTTTTGCCGGCATGCCTGTCATGGAGGCCGGCACTTCAATTTCCTTTCTGAAATAAAGAATTCCATGAAGTCCCTTCACACCCTGGTCAGCCCAATAACCGGGCATCCAGAATGTATGCCAGTCAGCGGGCATAAAGGCGGTGTCTGTCCAGTGTACAGGGCCGATGGTTCCCTTATCGGGCAGGATCACCGGATGGGCATCAGTATATTCTTTGGCAGCGCGGGTACGGCCGAGGGCATTCATATAATTTGTATCGGAGTACTTTTTTATCAGGGATTCAAGTTTCGGAAATTCCTTGAGTGCAGATTTACTCAGCCAGGATTGTATCGGAAATCCTCCAACGCTTGAATTAATAATTCCGATGGGTATATGATATTTTTGATAAAGCTGTCTTGCAAAAAAATAAGTTAATCCCCCAATTTGAAGGATATCATTACCGACAGCCGGTACCCATTGGCCGGGTGGCAGATCATCATGTATTTTGGTTACGTCTGCAAGTGTCGGAACGAAGAAATTTCTTATTTGCGGGAAATGATCATGCGCAACTTCTTCCGGATATTTTTCTTTTAAGCGTTCCATGGGCAATACCATATTCGACTGACCAGAACAAAACCAAACATCGCCCATCAAAATATCATTCAGTATGATTTCATTCTCTCCCTGAATATGCATCGTAAACGGACCGCCGGCTGGCATGGCATGAAAACTGACCATCCATTGTTTATCCGGTCCGGTAATAGCATTTTCCTTCTTACCGTTAAATTGTACACTGACTTTTTCCCCCGGCGAAGCCCATCCCCATATTTTAAATTCCACATCACGCTGTAATACCATATGATTGCTTAGCAACTGGGGAAGCCTGACAGTTGCGCCGGCTGAAAAAGAATTTAAAAAAATGACCAGCATGATACATGAACGGAGAATCTTAAAAAGACGTTTATTCATAGTGAATCATTTGGTTTCGATCATGATGCGATCGCAGATTTCATATTGATTTATTAATGCCGAATTCGAGACCTCTTAATTCTGCCAGCGCCCTCAGTCTCCCGATGGCGCTATATCCCGGATAGGTTGACTTATGCATGTCATCGAGCATCTGATGTCCATGATCGGGGCGCATCGGAAGCGACTTGTTCCTGCGGCGCATAAGTAGTGCAATTTCTCTGACCACTGCATACATATCGGTGTCTCCGTCCAGATGGTCCGCTTCATAAAAATTACCTTCGCTGTCCCGTCTCGTGTTGCGAAGATGAACAAAATGAATTCGATCACCGAAACGCTGTATCATGCCTGGCAGATCGTTGTCGGCCCGGACTCCAAAAGATCCCGTACAAAAACACAAACCGTTTGCGGTGGATCGCACCGATAAAAGCAATTCCGCAACATCCTGTTCCGTACCCATAATTCTTGGAAGGCCCAGGATAGGGTATGGCGGATCGTCCGGATGAATAGCCATATTCAGATTCATCTCCTCAGCCACCGGCACAATTTCCTGCAGGAAATAAATCAGGTGTTGCATCAGTAAATGCCTGTCAATCCCTTCGTAGGTTTTTAAAGACGACAGAATTTGTTCCTCCGTAAATCGTTCCTTACTTCCGGGTAAACCCAGCAGGACATTACGATACAATAGTTCTTTTTCGTCGGCTGTCATGGAATCAAAAAAAATACGGCAGGCCTTTTTTTCCTCCTCTGTATAGTCTTCTTCTGCACCGGGTCGCTTCAGCAAAAAAAGATCGAAGGCAATAAAAGCCTGTTTTTCAAAACGCAGGGCCAGACTTTTGTCGGGCATTTGAAAAGCGATGTCGGTACGCACCCAATCCAGGAGGGGCATAAAATTATACACTACGACCTCCAAACCACATGCCGATACATTGCGCAAACTTTGTTTATAATTTTCAATGTATTTCTGGTATTGACCACTCTTTCGTTTGATGTCCTCGTGAACCGGCAGACTTTCTATAACCGACCATGACATGCCGGCATCCTCAATCATTTTTTTTCTGATTAATATCTCTTCCTTTGTCCATATTTCTCCCGGCTGAATATGATGTAACGCGGTGACCACACCAGCACATCCCGCCTGACGGATATCACATAAACTCACCGGATCTTCAGGACCGAACCAGCGCATGGTTTGATGCATAGAAATCATCATCGTATTTTTTGATATGGATGATCCAAATCCGGTTTAATATACATGAAAGTACTATATTACTTCTCTGAATTCGGTCATGACGAATGAAAATATTCATATGAATGATACCGGAAACCTACCAAATACATGAAAATAAATGTTCAAAATAAACTAGCGATTGTAACAGGTGGCGCATCGGGAATCGGATATGCCATCACTGAGAAATTTGTAAATGCAGGAATAAGAACGGTCATCATCGGACGAAATCAGCAAAAGTTAAATATCGCAAATGATCAGCTGGGTAAATTATGTATTCCGGTCTGTTTCGACCTGAATGATTTGAAGTCCATACCAAAGCAGGTAAAAGAGATTGAGGATAAGTACGGAAGCATCGACATACTGGTGAATAATGCCGGGATCAACCTGAAGAAAGAGTTTACAGAAGTCAGTGATGGGGAATTTGAAAGTATCATGCAGACAAACGTTTCTTCTGTATTTGCCTTGTCCAGGGAGGTTGTGAAATACATGATAAAGAGAGGCAGTGGAAATATTATAAATATCAGTTCCATGGCGTCTCAATACGGGCTGCCAAAAGTTATTGCTTACACAGCATCAAAATCTGCCATCGAAGGGATGACCCGGGCGATGGCCGTTGAGTTATCACCCAGGGGGATACTTGTTAATTGCATAGCACCGGGATTTATTGCTACGGAGATGTCGGCCAAAGCATTGAATAGTGATGAGGAAAGAATGCGGAAGGTAATATCCAGAACCCCATTGGGAAAATTGGGAAGCCCGGCTGATGTTGCCGAAGCAGCTTATTTTCTCGCTTCTGAAATATCCGGCTATCTAACCGGAGTCATTCTGCCCGTCGACGGAGGAAACTCGATCGGATTCTGAGTATGTCAAATCTTCTTTTCATATGAAAGTGAAATTACTTTTAGCATGCCTGTTATTAGTCTCTTTCATACATCTTCCAGGACAGGGTATTATCATCACCGAAAAAAAAGTACCCGGAGTTTTCCCAATCCTTACCAGTTCGGGTCACACATTGATATACGTCGACAAAAATGACCACTGGCTGATGCACCGGTCTGTCGAATTGCTCCGGCAGGATCTGGAAATGTTGACGGGGCAAAAAGCGACCATTGTTTCCACCTTGCCCCAGGCATCCGATCATCTGATTATTATAGGCAGCCTGGATAGTTCTGATATTATTAAGAAACTGGCCACAGAGAATAAAATTCAAACGGCCAGTCTGACCGGTCAATGGGAAAAATTTCTGATACAGACGGTGAAGGATCCGGCAAAAGGGGTCAGAAATGCGCTGATCATTACCGGGAGCGACAAAAGAGGCACAGCTTACGCCGTTTTTGAATTATCAAAACAGATGGGTGTATCCCCATGGTATTGGTGGGCTGATGTGCCCGTGAAAAAAAAGAAAGAAATATATATCCGAAACCTGCGGTTTATCGACGGATCTCCTTCTGTAAAATACCGGGGTATTTTTATCAATGATGAAGCACCTGCATTCTCCGGATGGGCAAAGGAGAAATTTGGCGGAGTAAATCACCTGGTGTACGAAAAGGTATTTGAATTAATGCTTCGCCTGAAGGCAAATTATTTATGGCCCGCGATGTGGGGAAATGCCTTTAACGACGACGACCCCCTGAATCCCATCCTGGCCCAGCAATATGGTATAGTCATGGGCACAACACATCATGAACCCATGCTGCGTGCACAGCAGGAATGGAAACGCTATGG
The DNA here is from genome assembly GCA_035693345.1 of Puia sp. Classification (GTDB taxonomy): domain Bacteria; phylum Bacteroidota; class Bacteroidia; order Chitinophagales; family Chitinophagaceae; genus Puia. The sequence goes on from DASSGT010000436.1 coordinate 8,310, forward strand.
CAAAGGACCCTGGAACTATGACAGTAATGAGGTCGTATTAAAAGATTTTTGGAAGAAGGGAATAGAAAATATGGATTCCCGTGAAAGTATTGTCTCCATTGGAATGCGGGGAGACGGAGACATGCCGATGACCGTAGGATCGAATATTGCGTTGCTGGAAAGAATCGTCAGGGATCAAAGGACAATCATTGCGGACGTTACAAACAAACCCGTTTCGGAAACCCCGCAACTCTGGGCGCTGTATAAAGAAGTCCAGGATTATTACGACAAAGGAATGACCGTTCCCGATGACGTCACTTTGTTATTATGCGACGACAACTGGGGTAATATCCGGAAACTCCCAAAGCTTTCCGATAAGCCCAGGGCCGGAGGTTATGGAATTTATTATCATTTCGATTATGTGGGCGATCCCAGAAATTATAAATGGCTGAACACAAATTCCATTCCCCGGGTTTGGGAACAAATGAATCTGGCCTTTCAATATGGAGCAAATCGCATCTGGATCGTGAATGTCGGAGATCTGAAACCGATGGAATTACCGATTCAGTTTTTCCTGGATTTTGCATGGGATACAAAAAAATGGAACGCAAATAATATTTCCGGTTATCCACACGATTGGTCAGAAAATATTTTCGGGATCAGGTATGCAAAAGACATCGCGGAAATCCTGTCAGCTTATACAAAATACAATAGTCGCAGAAAACCGGAATTATTATACCCGGACACATACAGTCTCGTCAATTACCGGGAAGCGGAAACCATAGAAGCAGATTATGACCGGCTGGCTGAAAAGGCAGAATTTATCTATACAAAACTTCCGCCCGCATACAGAAATGCATATTACCAGCTCGTCCTGTATCCGGTAAAAGCATGCGCCAATCTGAATAAGCTATATGTCACCGCCGGGAAAAACAGATTATATGCAGCACAGGGACGGGCTTCCGCCAACGACCAGGCGGATAGTATCAGGAAATATTTTGAAAAAGATGCATCGCTCTCAAAATACTATAATACCATATTGTCCGGAGGCAAATGGAACCATATGATGGATCAGACCCATATCGGATACACATACTGGCAACAGCCTGAAACAAATGTAATGCCCGAACTAAAATATATTCAATTGAATGATTCGGCTGAGGCCTCTCTGGCCATCGAAGGCTCTGACGCATGGTGGCCACATGAAAAAGCAGAAGCTGTGTTACCCGAATTTAACTCCGCCCTGAAACAATCCCATTATATAGAATTATTTAACCGGGGCCTTAAGCCCTATGAATTTTCAGTGCGGTCTCCGGTG